>NZ_JAVKEA010000218.1:0-6811 GCF_040221695.1 Coleofasciculus sp. E2-BRE-01
CGGCTTTTTGAATCCATTGAAGAGTTAGAATCTTTGTTGCATCAACTTTTAAATGAAGACAAGCTAGTTATTAACTGGGGGCGCAAACTGAAAAATAAGGGTAATGCTCTTATCACAGTTTAAATGCATGACAGCTTATCCAGTAATCGGCGTACCAAAGTGTCCAAATATCAAACAGATGTCCGATGCCACAGAAAATAATAAACGCACCGAATAAAACAAAGACTCTAGAGAAAGGAATATCCCGGCGTTGGTGAACAAAGTAAATCAGCATCGCCGGAATCGAGAAATACGCGATCGCAATCAGCGCATCACTGGCAACATGCAATCCCACCAAGGGAGTTTGCCACAGGTAACAATTCCCGTGGGGCATATAGCTACGGGAGGATAAAATAGTCTGTAATGAGTCCAGCACAGTCTTCTTTTCCTAAAAAATTCTTTAAAGCAACGGTTTAATCCACCCTGGTTTGTCTTATCGTGCCATTATATCGGCTCACAATTGTAGCTGTGTCAGTCCATTGGTTAGGTGGATGGACATAAACCTAACTCTATTAAGTCTAGAAATCTGTGTAGGGGCGGGTTTAGGGACAACATTAATGGAGTAACCAATAACCTTTCTACAAAACCCGCCCTGCCCCACCCTTTCACCCCGACATTTTTCATGTGCGATCGCGGTTGGGAATTTAATCAGTTTTGTTGTCCGGTTTTGGATTAATTGATTGCCTTGTGCTGGGGGAATGGGCGGGTTTTATTCTTAAGTTTAAGGTGAGGAGGGCGGGTTTTGTTGTTCCCTTATAGGTGAGGAGGGCGGGTTTTGTTCGACAGTTATCGGTGACTAGCTGAATTGATTCCCTAAACCCGCCCCTACAATTGTCCCTAAACCCGCCCCTACATCTAAACATTTCTCTTCCAGAATTTTCGCACCCCTGCACCCCTACACCCCTACACCCCTACACCCCTACACCTCTGCACCGGAATCCCTGCACCGGAATCCCTTCTCCAAACAAGCGCTATAAAGAAATGTGAACTAGGATCGATGATAGTCAAGATAGAATCAGACAGCGACTTCACCCAACCTGGGTGGAGATCTGCTGCTGCCGAGGAGATAAGCTATGGAAAACGAAAAAGTACCAACTACTATTATCACGCTGACCGCTGGTGTCGTTATCACCCTGGTCAGTTTGTGGGTTGGTCAAAACCACGGCTTGATGCCAGAACAGGCATCAGAACAAGCGCCGTTAGTCGATGACTTTTTTGACGTGATGATGACTATCGGCACCGCCCTGTTTTTGGTCGTCGAAGGGGCGATTGTGATTGCCATGATTCGCTTTCGGCGACGCGAGGGGGATGACACGGATGCTGAACCCATCATCGGTAATTTGCCCTTAGAAGCCTTTTGGACAGCCATTCCTGCCATTATCGTGATTGGACTAGGGATCTACAGCGTCGAAGTTTATCGAGATATGGGCGGTTTTGAACCGAACTTTGTTGCTAAAGCCGATACCCCCGCGCAAATGGCGAGTATGCCCGGAAGTGCGATCGCGGCCCCCTTAGTGGCTGATGCGGAGGGGATGGAGTCCGATGAAGCTGCACCCAAGGGGGCTAAATACGGCTTTGGTGCAGCACCTAAACGGCAAGGACAAGCGGCTGACTTGGTGGTGAATGTCACCGGTTTACAGTTTGCTTGGATCTTTAACTATGCCGATAGTGGCATTGTTGCTGGTGAATTACACGTTCCCGTTGGCAAAGACGTGCAACTGAATATCTCCGCCCAAGATGTGATTCACTCTTTCTGGGTGCCTCAGTTCCGCCTCAAACAAGACGCCATTCCCGGTCAAGAAACGGAACTGCGGTTTGTTGCCACAAAACCTGGAACCTATCCTGTGGTTTGCGCTGAACTCTGTGGGGGTTACCACGGTGCGATGCGAACCCAGCTTATTGTGCATACCCAAGAGGAGTATGAGGCTTGGTTCAAGGAAAATCAAGTTGCCCAGCAGCAAAACCCAAATCAAACCGTGGCGGTGAACCCGGCTGATTTATCCGAGTCCGAGTTTCTGGAACCCTACACGACGAAGCTGGGCGTTGATGAAAAAACGTTAACCCAGTTACACTCAATGCATGAATCCTAAACAGAAGCCCATCACACTCCAGTTGTCCATCTGGACAGGCTGCTTTAGTTGTCACAAGAAATTCTGATGACCCAAACCGAAACTTCACCTCAATCTCAAGCCACTTCCCACAGTTCCCATCCAACGGCATGGAAGTGGTATGACTATTTCACGTTTAATGTTGACCATAAGGTCATTGGCATTCAATACCTAGTTACCTCGTTCGTGTTTTATTTGATCGGGGGATTAATGGCAGTCGCCATGCGGGCTGAACTGTATACCCCTGATTCAGATTTACTTGATCCCAATCTATATAACGCTTTTCTGACCAATCACGGCACGATCATGATCTTTTTCTGGGTCGTTCCGGGGGCAATTGGGGGGTTTGGCAACTACCTGATCCCGTTGATGATTGGTGCCAGAGATATGGCATTCCCGAAACTGAATGCGATCGCCTTTTGGCTGGTTCCTCCAGCGGGGGCGCTGCTGTTAGGTAGTTTCTTTTTCGGCGGCGCTCAATCGGGGTGGACATCCTACCCACCTTTGAGCCTGATTACCGCCAATACCGCTCAATCGATGTGGATTCTCAGCATTATCTTGGTGGGAACCTCCTCAATTTTGGGTTCGGTGAACTTTATCATCACCATCTTCAAAATGCGCGTCCCCAGTATGCGCTGGGATCAGATGCCGTTGTTCTGTTGGGCGATTTTAGCCACATCGATATTAGCCCTGTTTTCCACGCCCGTGTTAGCGGCTGGATTAACCCTGCTGTTATTTGATATCAACTTCGGCACCAGCTTCTTCCGCCCCGATGCTGGGGGGAATGTGGTGGTGTATCAGCACCTGTTCTGGTTCTACTCCCACCCGGCGGTGTATCTGATGATTCTGCCGATTTTCGGGATTATGTCGGAAGTGGTTCCGGTTCACGCCCGTAAGCCGATCTTTGGCTATAAGGCGATCGCCTATTCATCCCTCGCTATCTGTATCGTCGGTCTATTCGTTTGGGTACACCACATGTTTACCAGTGGCACCCCGCCCTGGATGCGGATGTTCTTTACCATCTCCACACTGATTGTGGCAGTCCCGACGGGGGTGAAAATCTTTAGCTGGGTGGCGACTCTCTGGCAGGGAAAAATCCGCTACACTTCGGCAATGCTGTTTGCGATCGGTTTGTTAGGTATGTTTGTGTTGGGCGGACTCAGTGGCGTCACTCTGGGAACCGCACCCTTTGACATTCATGTCCACGATACCTACTACATTGTGGCGCACTTCCACTATGTCCTCTTTGGTGGTTCCGTGTTTGGTCTTTATGCCGGAATGTATCACTGGTTCCCCAAAATTACGGGTCGGATGTACAACGAAACCTGGGGGCGAGTTCACTTTGTTCTCACCTTTATTGGTGCGAATCTTACCTTTTTACCGATGCATCAATTGGGTTTACAAGGAATGCCCCGTCGGGTAGCGATGTATGACCCCCAATTCACGGCAATTAATCAGCTTTGTACCTTCGGTGCAATTCTGTTAGGGTTCTCGGTGGTTCCCTTCGCGATTAATTTAATCTGGAGCTGGATGTATGGACCCAAGGTGGGTGATAATCCCTGGGATGCCTTGAGCCTGGAATGGACAACCAGTTCACCACCTGAAATCGAAAATTGGGAAGTCTTACCTGTATTAACCCATGGTCCTTATGCTTATGGCATGAATGGTCGCAATGGTAAAGGTCTCAATCCCAGTGCGCCGACATCGGGAGAACCTGCTGTAGAAGCGAAGTAAGGTTAATGTAGAGACGCGCCATGGCGCGTCTCTACGTGTAGATGGCGATAGTTAGGAAAATAGTATGCAAGGTTCAACAATTGACGAATATCAAGTCTCCTCTACCCCAGAAGCCTCGGCTGAGGGGGCGGTGGCGGAACATGAGGAACATCCCGATTATCGGGTTTTGGGGCTAATAGTCTTCCTCGCCTCTGAATCCCTGATGTTTGGTGGGATGTTTGCCTCGTATTTAATCTACCGAGGGGTATCCGCAACCTGGCCCCCCGAAGGCACAGAAGTGGAACTCTTAGTTCCAGCGATTAACACAATTATTCTGGTGTCGAGTAGTTTTGTCATCCATAACGGAGATGTGGCGATTAAAAAGAATAATGTCTCCGGGATGCGGTTGTGGTATATCATTACCGCGATTATGGGCGTCATTTTCTTAGGCGGTCAGGTGTATGAATATCTCACCTTGGGGTATGGTCTGACTACTAATGTGTTTTCTAACTGCTTTTATCTGATGACCGGATTCCACGGCTTGCACGTCACTATCGGGGTTTTACTGATTCTCGGCGTCTTGTGGCGATCGCGTCGTCCCGGACATTACGGTGAAACCAAGCACGTTGGCATTGAAATGGCAGAAATTTATTGGCATTTTGTCGATATCATCTGGATTATTCTGTTTACCCTGCTGTACATTTTGACGCTGTTTTAAGTTAGGACTTACGCAAAGCCTTGATTTGTCGTGGCGTGACTCAACTAAAATGGTGCAATAGATTGGGTACGTAGTGAGGGCTTGAGCCCTCTCCAGCTAGGCGGAGAGAGAACTAAAGTTCTCACTACAAACAAAGTCCTATTTGAGCTGTGTCAGTCCGCCATCGTGGGGAGAGCGTAGCGTAACGCACCTTGACCAACTTATAGTCGTGCAGCGTCAGTCCTGTAAGTGATGGTAGAGGCGTAGCATACTACGTCTCTACTAAAACCTATTTAAATTGTGTATTCTCTATTGCCTGTTGCCTTACCCCTTGAACAAACGTTCTTGAATCACAGCTATGACTTTACCAGAGCTACAGCGAGCTATTTACCAATTATCTGTTGAAGAGCAATTCGTTCTGCTGGAAACCTTAGTTCAAGCGTTGAAAGTTAGACACCCATCAAAATCGGAACGTCGTACCCTTGTTAATCAGCTACGAGGTTGTCTGAAAAAACCCGGTCAGCCAGTTCTAACCGATACAGATATTGAGTTGATGCGAGAAGACCGCTTAGTGGAGAAGTACCTCAAGTGAGAGTTCTTCTGGATACAAACATTATTCTCGATTTCTTTCTGGAACGGGAGCCATTTTTTCAGCTAGCTAGTGAAGTTTTTGAGGCAATTGCTGCCGAACGTATAGAAGGTTTAATTAGTGCATCCAGTGCAACGGATATTTTTTACATCTGTAAACGGCAGACACAAAATCTTGAACAAACCAGGCAAATCTTGACTCAAACGTTAACGCTTTTGAGTGTCTGCCCTGTGGATTATACAGTTTTGAATACGGCTCTCAATTCCGGCTTAGTAGACTTTGAGGATGCTGTTCAAATAGCCTGTGCCGTTGCCCAGCAGGTAGATGCGATTGTCACCCGCAATCCCCAGGATTTTCAAACAACGGCAGTATCCATATTCACCGTGAGCCAGTTATTAGAGCATTTTAGAGAGAAGTAAAAAGAGGGTTATCGCACTACGAGGATAGGTTAAGACGTTCCACGGTCACGTCTCTATCCTTGTCGGGCAGGAAAATTATGATAATTGAAC
This sequence comes from Coleofasciculus sp. E2-BRE-01, assembly GCF_040221695.1. Lineage (NCBI taxonomy): Bacteria > Bacillati > Cyanobacteriota > Cyanophyceae > Coleofasciculales > Coleofasciculaceae > Coleofasciculus > Coleofasciculus sp. E2-BRE-01. The sequence continues at coordinate 5,656 of NZ_JAVKEA010000218.1, forward strand.
GACTTTATTTATCCGAAATTATATCCATTTGCCACCCTACCTCTCATGAGGATTAATAGGAGTTAAAGGTTAAAATGATTATTGTGGCGGATGCTTCAGTGCTAAAAGTTTTGCAATTGATTCAATTAAGGTCTTGGTGAAATAGGTTAGCGCTACGATAGCTAAAATGGTTACGCCACCATTAACCAGAAGAGTTTGGGAATTGGCGGGTAAAACGTCAGATTGATTGGCTGTCATCGGAATGGTTGAGGTGTTTGTCGTTTTCATGGTGTTGTCCTTTCTAGTTATTTCCTCTACTCTAGACCTGAAATGCTGGCAATAGTGTGGAAAAAAGTAGACTCAAATAGATTGATTCACCCTCATCCCCTAACCCCTTCTCCCATCGAGGGAGAAGGGGAACCGGACTCTCTTGTTCCCCCGATACTGCTCGGATAAGCTCTAAATTTAATTAATATTTTCTCCCCCTGCCTCCCTTGCTACCCCCGCTTTCCCTGCTTTTCGCTCTACATTGCTCCCCTCTCCCCGCTGTGGGAGAGGGGCTGGGGGTGAGGGGTAAGCTGTTCAGAACTTAACCCTTAATGTCAAGAAATGCCAGATCCTGGTAGTGCGAGCATCTTGCTCGCTACTCCTCCCCAAATTAAATGCAATACAGGTTAACCGTTCCGGAAATAGAATAATGTAGATCGAAGTAGAACCGGGGTTTCCAGGTCAATTTTACCTATTTATAATCGGGGTAAAGCCACAGAATCGGTGACAATCATGAACCTACCCAAATATGACATCCATGAGGACGAATTCCTCAAAGCCATCGCCACTCGCCTCGGCTTATCTGGCAAAACCTGGGATGTATTTCTCGCACGTTTCCAGGATAAAAATAGTAATGCAACGAATAAAGATATCGCCTTTTATCTAGAGGCTGAATTACTAGAAGGAACCAGTGATGGGTCAAATCCAGCAACCATTCTCCGCGACCATTTAATCGCCATTTGTGACAAATTTGAAGCGCAGGGGTGCGACTAAGCTGTCATGCATTTAAACTGTGATAAGAGCATTACCCTTATTTTTCAGTTTGCGTCCCCAGTTAATAACTAGCTTGTCTTCATTTAAAAGTTGATGCAACAAAGATTCTAACTCTTCAATGGATTCAAAAAGCCGA
>NZ_JAVKEA010000219.1:0-9474 GCF_040221695.1 Coleofasciculus sp. E2-BRE-01
CTGTCTCAGGCAAGACCTATTTGGGGAAAAGAGCCTGGGCGCACTCGCCGATGTGACTGAATTTCCTTTCCCACGTTACTTTGGAAAGGCTCGTACACCCAGGCTAATTGATGAGCTAAACACAGACCTGAATTCTTACAAAAGAAGGACTCATAAAACGTTTAACCACTGGCAAGAGCCTTATCCTGTTTAAAAAAGGTATGCAAGTTGCCAGAGATATGCTTAAAACAATTAATATGGATGGAGTAGAGAGGTTACTCGAACAGAGAAACTATCATGAAGACTACATTAGTTACAAAAGTCAATTAGATCTTATACTAGAGCAATCAGAAGAAGAGTAGAGATGTTGCCTGCAACGTCTCTACAGGGTTTTTAGGGAATGTTAAACTGTGTCATTTATCAACCCTTCAAAAACTCAACCTTATCGGTTTTTTCCCACGGCAATTCCAGATCCATCCTGCCCACATGACCATAAGCCGCCAATTTTTGATAAAATCCTCCCTCCCATTAAGTAGGTGGACACAATTAAAGTTAGCAGTGGAGATTAGGGAACAGGGAACAGGGAACAGGGAACAGTAAGGGTTTGAGGCTTGTTTACATAACTTAATCTAGTTAAGTTTATTTCCACCAACCTACTTAGTTAATCGTTTCACTTGTTCATTGAGGTCATCCATTGAATCCATAACCTCAGGAAATGCCTGGGCTTTTGTCTGAGGAACATAGGTTTGTTCGGCTTTCCCATTAGCTTCTGCTTGCTGTTGTTCACCTAAATCAGCCTGAATCTCTGCCATCGCAGCATCGAGGTGTTCTCTGGCTTGGGCGACGGCTTCCTGACAGCGTTGGGAAAAAGCAATGCTTTCTTTGAGTGCAGTTTTGGCTAATGGCTGTTCCAGTATCGCGGCGGCGGGAAGTACAATTAATTGGTGCTAGTGCGATCGCACTGAGTCCTTCTATCGTTAACGTCTCTGTTGCGTCTTGAGTCTCATAGTCTGATGCCATTATTAACCCTCCTCTGGTTTACCCACAGAGGAAATGTAATTCAAATTAATTTTTGAATTCATCACTCTTTAGATTTAGATTAGAAAAGATTCCCGAACAAACCTATGTTAACTAGATCACAAAGTTGAGCAAGACGAGGAGGTTCATGGTTCATCGTTGATGGTTGATGGCGATGAGTGATGAGCTATCAACCATCAACCCTGACAATTATTTGACAATTATTGGAAGTTATAACCGACTCCCAACAACAATCCCACAGCCGGGTTGTCAAACAGCGAGATATTTAAGGAAGCCGTTGCTGTTACTTGAGTCGTCAACGGTACATCCACACCTCCCGTAGCCAGCAAATCCACTGAACTGTCATCTCCTGTCGAGATAGCGATTCCAGCGCCAACATAAGGAGAGACTCTAGCACCCAAGTCTTCAGTTACATCCACAGTCACGTCGGTGACAGCAGGGGTAAAGTCGAGAGTGACAGGTAGCAGAATCGTTGGCTCATCTTCGATGAGGACTGATGGACGAACCGAAATATTGCTGGTTAAGCCAATTTTGCTGAAGACAGCGAAGCTTGTTTCACCCAGAGCCGTATCACCATCTCCCACTCCGATATTACCGCCAATTCCGATATAGCTGGAACCTGAACGAGTTGCTCGACCGGGCGACACATCTGTTGTATCAATGTCCAGGGGTTCCGTCGGAGCATCCGGTGGAGGTACAGTTTGTTGAGCCAGGTTTTGTGGGGGAGTTGCGGGGAGTATATTTCCTGTATCGCGAGTGCGGTTGAGTTGTGAAGGATTAGTTGGGAACCTCCTTTGATCAAGAGAAATTGCACGTCCAGGAGATTTTAAACTTTCCGCACGGGTAGAAACATTTTGCCACGGATAGGGTGCATCTATTCCTTGGTGAGGAGAGGATTCCGCCGTTTGCGCTCGAACTGACGGTATACTCGATACTATTATTAAGGCAATAGTACTGATCAAAGAACAGGTTTGTCTGAAAGCGAAACTCTTCACATGTATACCTTCTGAGTAAATAAATTATGTCAAAACGCGCTCTTAAGGCTGCTGGGTTGTCTTAACTCCCAAATTTGGCAGAAAATGGCACGATTTGCTTGATTGAGCTAAAAGAAGCTTAACGGTGATTACTTCGTTTGACTTCTACCCAGAGAAAAAAATAATATCTACCTTAAGGTAGATAGATTGGAGAGCGTTGGTATAGTAAATGAAATGGTCTGTAAGACTTAAAAATTCCAAATTTAAAAGGTTTCTACCTTAAGTTGAATTGCCTATTTCGCTGAATTCAGTTAACAATGCCAGTGAGGGACGCTCAAGGGGAACGAATTATTATGGATATTAGTACAGTTTGGGAAGACTTAGCTTGGCAACAAGGTGGTAAGATTGTTTATTTAATTCTAGATGGGGTGGGCGGATTGTCTGATCCAGATAAAGGTGGGACAGAATTGCAAGTCGCCCAGACGCCGAATTTAGATAAATTGGCACAAGAATCGAGTTGTGGTCTATTGGAAATTGTCGGTCCGGGAATTACACCGGGTAGTGGTCCGGGTCATTTGTCTTTATTTGGTTATGATCCCCTGAAGTATAATGTGGGTCGCGGTGTTTTATCGGCGTTGGGAATCGAGTTTGATCTTAAGGAAAATGATATCGCGGCGCGGGTGAATTTTGCCACGATTGATAAACAGGGTAATGTTTCCGATAGACGGGCGGGTCGAATTGCGACGGATGTGAATCGCCGTCTTTGTGAAAAGATTCGGGACAAGGTTAGCTTGGATTTTGAAGGGGACTATTTCTTTGAAACCGTCAGCGAACACCGGGCGGTATTTGTGTTAAGGGGTCAGGGATTAGGGGGAAATTTACCGGATACTGATCCGCAAACCACAGGCGTTCCCGCTAAAGATCCGACGCCTGAATCAGAAGACTCCAAGAAAACCGCCGAATTAGTGCGATCGTTTATTGATCAGGTACAGCAGGTTTTAGCCGATGAAGACCAAGCTACTGGGATTTTAATGCGTGGGTTTGAACGCTATCAACCCTTGCCAGCCATCCGCGATCGCTTTAAACTCGATGGGGTTTGTGTGGCTGATTATCCCATGTATCGCGGCGTGAGTCGCTTAATCGGCATGGATGTTGTCCCCCGTCCCGGTGGCATGAAACAACGATTTCAAGCGCTGCAAGAGGTTTATGGGGAAAAGTACAACTTCTATTTCCTCCATGTTAAGCATTCCGATAGTAAGGGAGAAGATAGTAACTTCGAGGGTAAGGTAAAAGTCATTGAAGAAGTGGATCAGCTTTTGCCTTTAGTTACTGGACTCAATCCCGATGTGTTAGTCGTGAGTGCAGATCATTCCACCCCGGCGGTAATGGGAAAACACAGTTGGCATCCTGTCCCCGTGATGATTCATAGTAAATATGCCCAAGTGGATGATGTCGCGACATTTGATGAATATGCTTGTGGGCGGGGGATGTTAGGATTGCGTCCTGGAGTGCAGTTGATCGGATTAGCGTTGGCACATGCGGGACGATTACGCAAGTATGGGGCGTAATTAATCAACATTAATCGGACAGGTAGGGGCGCATAGCGATGCGCCCTTCCCATAGCGATGCGCCCTTCCCATAGCTATGAATTTAGTCCGCGCAGGCGGACTTTGTTTGTGTAGTTCCGCGATTTCAATCGCCTCCTCAGCTATTGGGGAAGCTTTAGCGTAAAATCGAAACATAAGTACATAAATAATTAGAACTAAAACGCAACAGGGGCATCTGTCAACGATGGAAAGTAAAAGCATTCAAAGTCAGCCAGATATGAAAAAACCTGAAATGCAAATGAGACGGATTACCAGTTATCAGGCACTGTGGAGACCCCTGGATAATAAAGGTCACTTTTGGTTTACCTATTTTGATGGCGATAGAGAACGCACGGAAGATTTAGATGCAGACAATTTCCGAATCATGCTCGATATCTTAGATACAGATAAGCCGATTTTCGGCGATCACTCCACATCTGCTGTTGCCGTACATTGGCCCGACAATGATATCCAGACTGGAGCATGGGCATAATTGGAACAGAGTTGACTTCTCCACGCTTTGAAAAACGTGGATTCGCCAGACGTTGTTCAGTGACGGGTTAAAACCGCATCACTTCACTTTATCTCTCAGCTTAATTTTACTAGTAACTTAGCTAACACGTTTGTTTTTGGAGTTTCTCATCCTGTGCTGCTAATATGGTATTATATTAGCACAAATATGGGATTATGCAACGATACAACTTGAGGTTGTCAGACAAAGAGTATGAGGCGCTCAAAAGACTATCAGCAAGCACCGAAAGGTCAATAAACGAGCTAATCAGGGAGGCTATTCGACAATATGCCGAAGTAAAACAGGACACATTAGGTTAAAACCTTATCGAAGCTTTCATCCCCCGGTTAAACTTGCCCTCGAACGAAGTGAAGGGACACGGGGGTTCTCAGCCTCGGTTTTGATAGGCAAGATGGGGGAGGTGAAAAAAAGGAGAGTGTTGTGTAGAGACGGGTTTTACAACTATCGTTTTTGATCTCTCCCAGATGCCACTAAACCCGCCCCGATTAAGTGCAAGCATTAATAAAGAGAGTCCCTATCTCCCTTATCGCCCTCATTCCCTCATTCATCTTGGAATCCTGGAGCCATCTGCCATCTGCCTTGGGCAGTACCAACGTGTAAGCATTCAACCGGACATGATATGAAGCAGGTGAGATGAAACGAATTACCAGCTATCAGGCATTGTGGAAATCTCTGGAAAACAAAGGTCACTTTTGGTTTACTTATGCTGATGGTGAACAAGAACGCACCGCTGATTTAGATGCCAAGAACTTCAAGATGATTCTGGAAATGCTGGGAACCCAGAAGCCAATTTTCGCCGATCGCACCACCTCGACTGTGGCATTACATGGGATAGTTTCCCAGAAACGCCTAGAGGTTCCGCTTAGAGATTCGCACTGAGGAAGGGAGAAGAGGGAGCTGGGGAAGCTGGGGAAGCTGGGGGAGATAAGTAAGTTAACTCAAAACTCTACCTTACCTATTGCCCATTGCCCATTGCCTATTGCCCATTGCCTATTGCCCATTGCCTATTCCCTGTTCCCTGACAAATGACGAATGACAAATGACGATCCTCACTCCTGCTGACTGACTGATGGGATGTGATCTAACACAATTGTTAAGAAGTTTCACCAATGGTGCCTTTCCCCTGAATAATGATATAAGGAGAATTTTTTGGGAGAGGTTATTATGGCTTACGTATGCGAGATAGGCACGGGCCACAGAGTTTACCTCGATAATCAAGGAACACAGACAGTTGTCACCACTCTCAGTGGTAGTCCAGGACAACAGCAACAAGCCAGTAACGGGTTTCAAACCGGAAACTGGACATCACCGCCGGAGGTATTCCGCACGCCTAACGGTGTGGTGTTAAAGATTTCTACAGCGCAAGGAGATCATTTTATCCAAGTGCAAGGAAGCAGCATGAGCGTAACCAGTGGAACTCCGTCTGTTAGTAGTTCCCAACAAATGCAAGTGCAGCAAGTCGATAGCACACCCGCTTCATCAACGCCTTCAATGGAACCGATGAAGCCCATGGAACCAATGAAACCCATGGAACCGATGAAGCCGATGAATATGGGAGACATGCAAATGAATATGAACCCCATGGAAATGCGGATGGGCAATATGGAGATGCGGATGGGATCACCGAAGTCATCTTCATCTCCGGCTCAAAGCAGTAAAAGCTTTTGCCCTCAATGCGGCTCATCCCTGACGCCTAGCGATCGCTTTTGTTCAAGTTGCGGACATCAGCTAAATTAACTGCGATCGCAGAAACTCGAACAAGGTACACCATCGATTGCCAAATCATCGTGGTGTAGCATAACTAATTCGGTGGATTAGATTCCGTTGGGTTTCCTTGCGTCAACCCAACCTACAACTTCCATCCAGAAACCGTAGGGGCGCATAGCGTGCGCCCATAAAATCGACAAAACTAATGTTGAAGGTTGGGATGAGGCAACAGGCATAACGAATAACGAATGACGAATGACAAATGACGAATGACATAAGACGAATGACGAATGACAAAAGGATGACCAATGCCCATTAAAGTTAGCCTAAATCATCAACTTGCTTATCACTTCGAGCGCCCCGTTATTCTTAGTCCTCACACCCTAGGATTACATCCATCTCCTCACTGTCGCACACCCATTCAAAGTTATTCTCTAACTATCCAGCCTCAAGAGCATAGTTTAACCTGGCAAAATGACCCCTACGGGAACCGCCTAGCCCGCTTGAATTTCCCCAAGCCTACCGATACTCTCGCGATTGAAGTCGATATTATTGCCCAACTGCAACCGATTAATCCCTTCAATTTTTTGGTTGAACAGTATGCTGAACGCTATCCCTTTAACTATGATCCCCAGCTTCAAAAAGAACTGAGTCCCTTTTTAGACATAACGGAATCAGGGGAACTATTATCTGCTTGGCTAGAAAACAATCGCAAAACGGATATCTACACTACCGATTTTTTATGCTCTATTAACCAACAGCTTGCCCAGGATATTACTCATACCATACGCTTAGAAACCGGAATTCAATCCTGTGCAGAAACCTTGACCCAAAAAGTCGGTTCCTGTCGCGATACCGCCTGGTTACTGGTGCAAATATTACGACATTATGGTTTAGCGGCGCGATTTGTATCTGGCTATCTGATTCAACTCAAAGCAGACAATCCCCCTGTCGATGGAGCCCCAGGCATCGAAGCCGATTGTGCCGATTTTCATGCTTGGGCAGAAGTCTATCTTCCCGGCGCTGGCTGGATTGGATTAGATCCCACATCCGGCTACTTAGCGGCGGAAGGACATATTCCCCTCGTCTGTACTCCATCCCCAGAGGCGGCGTCTCCGGTGATGGGTACAAGTGAACCCTGTCAGTCTCAGTTAGAGTTTGCGGTGAAGGTGTCGCGTCATGAAACCATTGCCAGCCCCAGTAAACCCTATACAGAAGCCCAATGGCAACAGATTAATAGTTTAGGTAAAGCCGTAGACGAAAGGCTACACCGTGAAGGTGTGGGCTTAACCATGGGCGGTGAACCCACTTATGTTTCCATTGACGATTTTGAATCTTCCCAATGGCAAATTGCCGCCTTCGGTGAGGAGAAACGCAAAATTGCCGGACAGTTACTCAAACGTTTGGAAGCCCGGTTTTCTAAAGGAGGAGGATTACTGCATTATGGGTTAGGAAAATGGTATCCCGGTGAGATTTTACCCCGATGGGCATTAGGATGCTACTGGCGCAGTGATGGTACTCCGATTTGGCGGAATCGAGAGTGGTATGCCGAAGAAGGCAAGGATTATGGACATACAGCAAAACAGGGGGAGATATTTATTCAGGCGTTAGCGAGGCATCTAGGTGTTAATCCTGACTGTATTATTCCCGCCTATGAATATGAAGGGGACATCGGTGGGTATGTTTTACCGATATTACCTGTATTAAACGATGAGCAATTGTATTGGAGTACCTGTCATTGGCGATTCCCTGATGAGAGGCTGAATTTGTTAGTGGGTGATTCTCCCGCCGGATTCCGTTTACCCCTGAATTCCATCGATTGGTCTGAGGAATTGGTACAGGAAGGAATTGTCCCCTTGGAGGCGAATCCAGCCCTACCTAGTCCTGACTTTATTGATTCGCCTGACAATAGCATTCGGGTTGCGTTAAGTGTAGAAGTTCGCCAAGGAATTTTACATGTTTTCCTACCGCCTTTAACGTCGGCGCGAAGTTTCTTAGATTTAATCACTGCGATTGAACAAACCGCCGCTAAAGTCAAAATTCCGGTGTTAATTGAAGGGTATACCCCTCCCGGTAATGACGGAATTGAAGGGTTTCAAATTACGCCAGATCCGGGTGTGATTGAGGTGAATATTCATCCAGCCGAAAGTTGGCAAGAATTAGTTGATATTACCACAACCCTGTATGAAGAGGCACGGCTTTGTCGTCTGGGAACTGAAAAATATACCCTAGATGGACGGCGGGTAAGTACAGGGGGAGGTTCCCATATTACGATTGGCGGCAAAACTCCATTAGAGAGTCCTCTATTACGGCGTCCGGATTTACTCAGGAGTTTGATTAGTTATTGGCAAAATCATCCCAGTTTATCCTATTTATTTGCAGGGTTATTTGTTGGACCCACCAGTCAGTCGCCCCGTGTGGATGAGGCACGACATGAGAGTTTATATGAGTTAGAGATTGCCTTTCAAACGTTACAATCGGGTGAAGATGTAGCGCCAGAATTAGTAGACAGACTCTTACGGAATCTCTTAGTTGATGTAACGGGGAATACTCATCGCACCGCTTTCTGTATTGATAAGCTGTATCCGGTGGAAAATTACCGCAATCAGTTGGGATTACTGGAGTTTCGGGCGTTTGCCATGCCACCCCATCTGAGAATGAGTTTACTGCAAATGCTGCTAATTCGGGCGCTGGTGGCATGGTTTTGGGAGCATCCCTATACCCAGAATTTAATTCGCTGGGGTACGATGTTGCACGATCGCTTTCTGTTACCGTACTACATTGGCGAGGATTTGCGGCAGGTGATCCGCGAGTTACAGGAGGCGGGGTATCCGTTTCAATGGGAGTGGTTTGAGCCGTTTTTTGAGTTCCGGTTCCCCCAGTATGGCGAGATTAGCCGAGAGGGAATTGAGTTAGAATTACGACACGCGATCGAACCCTGGCACGTTTTAGGGGAAGAAACGGGTAATGGGGGAACCGCTCGTTATGTAGATTCTTCCATGGAACGGATACAGGTGAGACTGCGGGGAGCGATGGGGCATTCGCCCAATCAAGATAATTTTTCATCCCGTTATCAGGTTACTTGTAATGGGAATCCAGTGCCATTAAAGTCTACCGGAATACCGGGAGACTATGTGGGTGGGGTACGCTTCCGCGCCAGGGAATATGCGGCGTTATTGCATCCTTCGATTAATTCTCATTCACCGTTAGTCTTTGACATTGTAGATACTTGGACGCAACGCTCAATTGGCGGCTGTCGCTATCATGTTAATCATCCCAATGGCATCGTTTATGATAAGTTTCCCGTTAATCACCGAGAAGCGGAGTCACGGATGTTGGAACGATTTATTCCTCAGGATCATACACCGGGAATAATTTCGATTCCACCCTTATCATTGAGTCCGGAATATCCGTTGACATTAGACTTGCGACGGGTGAATTCGTTTAATCAAGAGACATAACTTGATAAAATCCTGTTTGTCGTAGGCGAGAGAAGCCCTATATCAGGGCACGATGGTATCCATGGGTGTCAACTTAAGCCACATTACCCACGATAGGATACTGGGTGTGGGGTATGGGGTGTGGGGTATGGGGGAAAGCGAGCAATTTTGGGGAGCTATGTATTAAACGGAGCCTGTTTGAAAAAAACATTGTGGAT
>NZ_JAVKEA010000220.1:0-33323 GCF_040221695.1 Coleofasciculus sp. E2-BRE-01
TTCATCCACAATGTTTTTTTCAAACAGGCTCCGTTTAATACATAGTGAGCCAAAATTGCTCGCTTTCCCCCACACCCCACACCCCATACCCCACACCCAGTATCCTATCGTGGGTAATGTGGCTTAAGTTGACACCCATGATAGACGTGCGCCCTTATAGCGACGAATTTTGGGAGTTAACGTTACTATATTTATCGGCTGAGTTTGATGAGTGTATAAATGTTTTAGGGATAATTATAAGGACTTCTACCCAAGTAATCCGGGTAATAAATAATAGGTTACCTGTTGCCGTATCCGCGATCGCTTGTATCCAGGCACTACCTGTTTCCGGTATATAATGTTTGACTAGGGCGCTGCTATCCAGGAAGTAAGCATTTACCATTCGCCCCGATCCTCTGTAATGATTTCAGACAAGGGCTTACCTGGCATAGCTTTCAGTTTTTCGGTCAATTCTTGCCAAGTAGCTTCACAGACAGGTTCAACATCGCTTCGATGAGGAGGAGGGGTAACCAGTCCAGCCGCCGTTAAGGATTGGCTGATACGTTCAAGTTGAGTTACTGAATCTTCAGGCAAAATCTGAATCTGCACGGTTTGATGTTCTTGCAGGGGCAAGGGAGTTAAGGGGCGCAGCACTCCATTTTCGTAGATGGCGGTAATAGTTTCAGGCATTATTGATGAAGTAAGACAGTGGCTATGACTATTCTAGAGCAACGGTGCGTTACACTTCGCTCTCCTCACCCTACAATTTGACTTGTTTATAATGGTGCAAGATGTGAGTTAAAATTGCTTAAAATATTTATACTGTAAGCTTTAGGTTATGGAATTTTATCCCAAGCTATACTTCTAGCCACCCAACCTTAGGGGAGGTTATACAAGCGAATTTGATACCAACAAATAAGGTGGGCAATGCCCACCCTACAAATTAACTACAAATCAACCTTTCACACAAACTACCTGCTTTAGCGTCGCCACCACCTCCACCAAATCTGCTTGATTATTCATCACTTCATCAATGGGTTTATATGCGCCGGGAATCTCATCCAAAATCCCGCCATCTTTGCGACATTCAACTCCTTGAGTTTGTGTCACCAAATCATCCAGGGAAAACTGTTTCTTTGCCTTTTTCCGAGACATCAAACGCCCTGCGCCATGGGAACAACTGCAATAACTTGCATGATTCCCTTTCCCTTTAACAATAAACGACTTTGCCCCCATCGAACCTGGTATAATCCCGTAATCTTCCTCACGCGCCCGTACTGCACCCTTGCGCGTCACATACACATCTTCCCCAAAATGGACTTCTTTCTCGGCATAATTGTGATGGCAATTCACCTCTAACAATGGCTTGATTGGCTTACCTCCCGCCAAATATTTTTCCACAATTCGCTTAAAACGCGCCATCATCACATCGCGATTGTAACGGGCATAATTTTGCGCCCATTGTAAATCTCGCCAGTAGGCGGCAAATTCTGGAGTTCCAGCAATAAAGTAGGCTAAATCTGGATCAGGTAAGCGATTTTCTGCCAGTTTCGCTAATTCCTTCGCGGTGCTAATGTGACATTGCGCCAAGCGATTGCCAATATTACGAGAACCAGAATGTAGCATTAACCACACGGAATCCTCTGTATCGAGGCACAGTTCAATAAAGTGATTTCCGCCGCCCAGAGAACCCAACTGCTTCATCGCTTTTCCTTGCACATCCTGCACACCGCGATGTAAGTCTTTGAAATGTGTCCAGCCTTGCCAATTGCTGGCATCTTTTTCCACCTCTTTATTTTGGTTAAATCCAAGCGGAATGGCGGCTTCAATATCTAAGCGAATCTTCTTGAGTTTTCCCTCAATTTGTTCTGCCTTAAATGGCGTTTTAATCGCTGCCATTCCACAGCCAATATCGACACCGACAGCGGCAGGAATAACCGCATCTTTGGTGGCAAGAACCGATCCAACTAATGCCCCTTTACCTAAGTGAACGTCTGGCATCAACGCCACATGTTTAAACACAAAAGGCAAAGATGCTACATTTTTTGCCATCTGGGTTTCTTCATGACCTAAATCATGATTTGCCCAGGATAAAACGGGCTTATCGGTGGGCAGTTTCAGTTGTTCGTAAGGCATAAATATGCGCCTCTAGCGCTAAATAACATCAATATACTACAATTATAATACAAAAAGATTTCGTTGAGGAGATGAACTTATTGGGGGATGGCAACGTCAAGGCATCCACTGTAATGTAACATCTGATACGCACTGCATTTTAACTCTTATGAAGCGTTCTCGACGTGTATCTGCCGGAAAATCTATCATCTCCTTGTCTTGTAGCCTGATTTCTCTACTATCCTTCGCCCCAATTGCCCGTAGCATTTCCGATGGCACGCCCGATGAAACCGTCACCTGTGAAATCTTGGTGGTTGGCGGTGGATTAGCGGGTGCAGCGACGGCTTATGAAGGGTTACTCGCGGGACGAACGGTTTGCTTAACTGAGATTACCGACTGGGTAGGGGGACAGATTTCGTCCCAGGGAACCTCTGCACTGGATGAACGCCCGACTCAGCGATCGCGCCTTTTCTATTCTCGCGGTTATTTGGAATTGCGGGAACGGATTAGACGCAAATATGGGGAACTGAATCCGGGGGATTGTTGGGTGAGTGAATCCTGTTTTATTCCCAGTGACGCCCATGCTATCCTCTTGGATATGTTGCAGGATGCAGCCAAACGGGGGAAAGGGACACTGAAGTGGTTTCCCTCCACGGTGATTAAGGAACTCGACTACAATCCTACCGGGAACTTGATTAAAAGTGCGATCGCGATTCAGCATCAACCCACCCCTGATGCACCCCCCCTGAACACATTTCCTCTATCACAAACCATTGAAGATTGGTATCAGTACCAAGATTCTCCCCAGTTTGACAAAACCATTATCCGCTTCGTTCCCCAAAACCCAGAACCCGGAAACGCCCCAGACTGGTATGTTGTGGACGCCACAGAAACCGGGGAACTGATTGGGTTAGCCGATGTTCCCTACCGCCTGGGAATTGACCCCCGTTCTTATCTCGAACCCTCGTCTTCCAGTGTTACAGGGAATCCTTATTGCACTCAGGGGTTTACCTACACCTTTGCTATGGAAGCCACGCAGGAACCGCAAAGCCATGAAATGCCGTCCTTTTACCCCCAATACGAACCCTATTATAGCTATGAATTATCCCGCTTAGCTGACTTTGATTTAGTGTTTACCTATCGGCGGATTTGGAGTCCGAAAACAGGTGAACCAGAGAAATTTGGCGGAATTTCCTTTACTGCGCCCACCGTCGGAGATATCTCCATGCAAAACTGGACGTGGGGAAATGACTACCGTCCCGGTACAGAGGTGGATAACCTGGTTTATACTCCTGACCAATTGCAAGCGACGGGACAGTTAGCCCCTGGAGGCTGGCTGGGGGGTTTGCGAACCGAGAGTTTACGCAAAGCAGAGGAACTCTCCCTGGGGTATTTCTATTGGTTAGTAGCGGGAAATACGGACTCCCAACTCGGTGATGGGGTGAAGGAACCCCATCCCACTTATCGTTATTTATCCGGATTAGACTCTCCCATGGGAACAGTGCATGGGTTATCCAAGTATCCTTATATGCGGGAAGGGCGGCGAATTATTGGACGCCCTGCTTATGGGTATCCGGAGGGGTTTACGATATGGGAAATTGATATGTCTCGCCGCAATTACCGGGAGGATTATTACCGTCAAACCTTATCTCCCAAAATGTATCGCCAGTTATGGACGGCTTTGGCGGGGCGGGAAGCGATTTCGGTGATTCAGGGTGAGGTATCACCGGATGAGGTGAATCGACGTACTCGTTCGACAATCTATCCCGATTCTGTGGGAATTGGACATTATGCCATTGATTTTCACCCCTGCATGAGTTTCTCTCCCCCAGAAGCGCCAGGAAATACGGAACGGGAGGGGGAACGCCAGGGGGCGGGTCAAGCCTATCCGTTTCAAATTCCCCTGCGGGCGATGATTCCGCAAAAGATTGACAACATGTTAGTGGCGGGGAAAAGTATTGCCACGAGTCATATTGCGGCGGCGGCGTATCGGGTGCATTCCTTTGAATGGTCATCGGGTGCAGGAGTGGGAACAACGGCGGCGTTTGCGTTGGAGAAGGGGATTGCACCGTTTGAATTAGTGGATGGACTTCCACCCCATGATCCGCAGTTGCAGGTGTTGCGGCGACGGTTAGAACGGAATAATAATCCGACGGCGTTTCCGGATACGTCAATTTTTAATCAAGATTGGGAGGATTGGCGTTAAAGGAAACGTGCGATCGCGCTGTTTGTAATAGCCTGTTTGTAATAGCCTGTTTGTAGTAGCCACTTTAGTGGCTCTTCATGCCTAAGTATTCAACCGGACATGATATTACATCTCTGTAAAGGGCGCACGTCAGTGCGCCCCTACGATATATAACGTCTGTGCTTATGTCTATCCTTTTGCATAACCTCCCCCTGACTGAGAGATAGGAGAACGAGACGGTTATAATTCCTTATATACCTTGGCAATTCCAGCGATGCAATACCAACTGAAATATCTGAGCTTAGTTTGGGTGACAGCACTCCTGTCAGTGACTGCTCCTGTCATTCCCATGGGTAGCATTGCGCCACTTGTTGCCCAGGCGCAAACGGTAGAAGATCAAAAAGCCGAGGCGGAACGACTCTTCCAACAGGGAGTGCAGGAATACCGTCGAGGGCAATACCAACAGGCGTTGGCAACCTATCAACAAGCGCTAGAAATACAACAAGCCCTCAATGATCAGGCGGGAATCGGGCAAACCCTCAATAATATCGGTGAGGTTTATTACTGGTTGCGGCAATATGAAGCCGCTTTAGCCAGCTTACAGCAGGCACTCTCCATTCGCATAGCACTCAAAGACCGTGCTGGAGAGGGAGAAACCTTAGATAACTTGGGTATAACCTATTACGGCTTAAAGGACTCTGATCAAGCCTTAGAAACCTTGCAGCAAGCGCTTTCTATTCGTCGAGAATTACAGGATCGCAGCGGAGAAGGCAAAACTCTCAGTAATATTGGCGCTGTTTACGCTTTTAGCTTACAACAATCGTCCCAAGGCTTAGAAAGCTTACAGCAAGCTCTGGCGATACAGGAAGAAGTCGGGGATAAATTTCATGCCGAAATAACTTTGCGAAGAATCGGCTGGGCGTATGAAAGCCTGGAAGACTATTCTCGCGCTTTGGAGTGGTCAAAGAAAGCGTTAGTTCTTAGCCGTGAGATTGGTAACCGTGCGGGTGAGGGTGGAAGTTTACTGGCGATAGGATACGCTTATTACAATTTAGAAGACTATGACCGCTACTTGGAACATTACCAGCAAGCTTTACCCCTAATTCAAGATGCCGGAATTCGTCCATTAGAAAGTAGTATTCTTTTGCAAATAGGATTGGCTTATTTTATCCAAGAAAAATATGAATTAGCAGTGGAATTTTATCAGCAAGCCTTACCTATTGCCAGAGAACTCAATGATAAGTCGCAAGAAGCTCTTATCCTGACGTTTCTCGGCAATAGTTATAACCAGGAAGGTGATTACATCAGTGCGTTAGACTTTTATCAGCAAGGACTCATCCTTGCACGAGAACTAGAGGATAAATTACAACAATCTCAACTTCTATCATTCATAGCCTTTAGTTACTCTAGGCAAGAAAAATATGATCTGGCAATTGAATACTTTAAACAAGCATTAGCCATTCAGCAACAACCTCTCAATGATCGCACAGCACAACTAAACACGATCCTTCAAATGATGAGAGTGTATTATGCAAGTGTCGGTTCTGCCCATGAACAAAAAGATTATTCTCTTGCTCTTAAACAAAGCGAAACGATCATTGCTTTAGTTCCAGAAGCGTTAAATATTGCTAGAGAACTACAAGATTCAATAAATAAACAAGAGATCAGGCGGATAGAAAGTAATACTTATGCAAAAATTGGTTCTATCTACTACGATTTGTTAGATTTGCCAAAAGCCCAAGAGTTTGCCGAACAAGGTCTAATTATTGCGCGACAGTCTGAAAATTTAGAAGCAGAGGCTTTTCTTCTATCGGTTCTTGCTCCCGTGTATATTTCACTGGGAGATTATGCCAAGGCGATTGAATTCTATAAGCGAGATTTAGATATTGCGCGACAACTCAAAGATCCATTTTCAGAAACGCTATCTTTAATTAGTCTGGCTAGTACTTATAGTGTGGTGGAAGACTATGAGAAGGCGATCGAGTTACTCCAGCAAGCATTAGTGATAACCGGAGAAATAAATAGTTCTGAACTAGCACCTAATTTACAAGACACAGCGTTGAACTTGCGAAACAATGCATTGAAGGTTTTAATCCAGGTTTACATCAATCTTGGAGACTTCGATAAAGCGCTTGAGTATGCTCAGCAAAACGTAAGTTGGGCGCAAAGTATCGCGAAATCGGATAAAGAAGCAGAGGCGCTGATTCAGTTGGCTAATGTATATACTTTGTTCCGAGATTCTGCTCAAGCTGTGGAGTTAATTCAACAAGCTTTATCGATTGCTAAAACAATAAAACATCCTCAGCTAGAGGCGAAAGCCTGGGACAAGTTGAGTCAAATTTACAACCAGCAAGGCGATCATACCTTAGCGCTGGATGCCGCCAACAAAGTATGGGAAATTGCTAAAGCGTTGGACAATCCAAATCTAGAACGGGATGCCTTAGATCAGCTTAGAGATATTTACAAAAGCCAGGGCAACTATGAAAAATCATTAGAGTTAGCGCAGCAAGTTTTGACCCTAATTAGGCAGAATCAGTTAAATGGCTTTGAAGTCATAGCTTTAACGAAGTTGAGTGCCAATTATCTTTGGCTGGGAGATACAGAGAAAGCAACTGAATATGGGAAAGAAGCTTTAGCATTAGCGCAGCAAAGACAAGTTACCAGCAATGAGCAGATAGCTTTAACCAGATTAGCTCAAATCCATAATTACCGGGGAGAATACGAGCAGGCGGTTGAATTGGCGCAAAGGAGTTTAGACATTTCCCAACGGACAAAAAACTTCTTTGGAGAAGTTGAGGCTTCAACGGTTCTTAGTGAAGCTTACGCCGCACTCGGAGATTATCAAAATGTTATTAGTGTTGCCGAACCCCGTTTAGCCCTAGCTCGGAAATTGAATAATCGCTATTCTGAAGCGGAGTTACTCATTAATTTGGGCAATGCTTACAACCTTATTGGAGAACACAGCAAAGGCAAAGAGTTGATTGAGCAAGGTTTGACAATAGGTCGAGAACTTCAAAATCCGGCTTTAGAGTGGTTGGCGCTAGCAAGGCTGGGTAATGTTTATACGTCGCTCAAGGATTATCAGCAAGCTTTGGAGCTATATCAAAAAAGTTTAAAAATCGCTCAGGACAACAACAGTCCTAGAGCGCAGACATTACCATTAACCCTTTTAGGGACTACTTATTTAAATTTGGGAGATTACCAGACAAGCCGTGAGTACTATCAGCAAGCGCTACCCATTTTGCGGACACTGCAAAATCGTCATGACGAAAGTATCGTTTTGACAATGATCGCTTTAAATTACTTTGCTCAAGGAGAAGCTGAAAAAAGCCTTGATTTCGCTCAACAAGGGTTAGTTATCGCCCAGGAAATTAAACAGCCTTTTCTAGAAATAATTGCTAACGTGGTGCTAAGTATTGGTTATGCTGAATTAGGGGATGATCAAAAAGCCATGGAATCAGCCCAAGCTTTTTTAGCCTTCACTCGAAATGTCCAAAATCTTCCCTTAGAAAGGGAGGCACTGAACCTCATCGGTAGTCTACACCGTAGATTTGGCAGAAAACAAGAAGCCATCGCGACTTACCAACAGGCATTAGCTATCAATACGCTTGAGGAAGTCATTGGTGATAAATCTTATAGCTATGCAGGTTTGGGGCGGGTTTATGCAGAGTTAGATCAACCTAATATTGCTATTACCTATTACAAACAAGCGATCAATGACTTTGAAGAAATTCGGCGGATTAATCAAGAACTACCGCCCCAGTTACAAGAGTCTGCTCTACAAGCCATAATTGATTTTGACGGACTGACAACCGCTGATATTTATCGCCAATTAGCGGACTTGTTATTATCCCAAGGGCGAGATAAGGAAGCCCATCAGGTATTGGAACTGTTGAAGATACAGGAAATTCGTGATTTAGCCAGAGGTACAGTCTCAACAGATGACCAACCGGATGTACTTCTCAGCGAAGCCGAGAAAAAGGTTCAAGCTGAAAGCCAATCCCTAATTGCTTTAGGACGACAAATTAATGAATGTGAACGGACGAATTGTACTGAAAAAGGTGAGTTAAATGACCGTCTGACTGTTTTAATCCGTGAGTTTAATCAAAACTTGAAAACCATTGAAAAAGAAATTCGCTCCAACCGGGCGACGGATGATCTGTTCTTCGATCCCAGGAAACTCGCCAAAGCCAGGGAAATTGTAGAAGCTCAACCGCATACCGTCTTAATTTACCCGTTAGTGCTAGAGGAAAGACTCTGGTTAATCATGTTCTCAGAAGGGGGAGTTGTCCATAAACAAGAAGTTGATATTGGAGAAGACGAGTTAGGAGAAACGGTTAACCAATTCCGGAGATTATTGGAAAATAACCGCTCGGATATTGCCGAAATTAAAGAAACGGGAACACAACTCTACGATTGGTTAGTTAAACCCTTTGCTGCTGAACTGAAGCAAAACCAGGTGCAGAACTTAGTGTTCGCTTTAGATCGGGTAACGCGATATATTCCTATGAGTGCTTTGTCGGATGGGGAAAACTACTTGATTGAGAATTATACCATCTCGACCATCTTCTCAGCCGATTTAACCAATATTGGCGCTCGCCTTCCTGTGGATACTCAAGATATCCCCGTCCTAGCCATGGGTGTATCTGATGCGATTGGTGGTTTCTCCTCCTTGCCATACGTCCAAACTGAACTCAATGCCATTGTGCGCCAAACAACCGATGATGATCTAGGGATTTATCCAGGGAAAACGTTTCTTAATGATACGTTTGACTATCGCAGTTTGCGGGATAATTTGACGGGACACAAGATTTTACATCTAGCGACTCACGGAGTATTTGTTCCGGGTAGTGCGGATGACTCGTTTCTGTTGTTAGGCGATGGTGAACAGCTAAGAATTCCCGACATTCAAACGTTAACTCAGTTACAGGACATTCATCTCGTCGTACTTTCTGCTTGCGAAACAACCTTAGCGGGTTCGCGCCCAGACGGTGTAGAGATTGCTAGTGTGGCTTACTATTTCCTCAGTAATGGAGCCGATGCGGTGATGGCTTCTCTGTGGAAAGTGAATGATGCCAGCACTAGCTTAAAGATGCAACAATTTTACAACAATCTGGCTCAAGGAACTGAACAAAACCCTGTCACTAAAGCTGAAGCCTTGCGACAAGCACAACTGGCTTTATTGAGGGGAAACTTTTCCGTTGAAGATATAGAACGAGCGGGACTTTTGTTACAAAGTCCTGAAGGCTTACCCGCCAGCGTGACGACGAATCTGAGCCATCCCTATTATTGGGCGCCCTTTATTCTTATTGGTAATGGACTGTAAGTAGGTTGGTGGACATAAACTCAACCATGTTAAGTTGTTTTAACAAGCCTCAAACCCTTACAAATGACGAATGACGAATGACGATCCCCACCGTTAACTTTAATTGTCCCCACCTACTTAATGGAGTTCGTAGTTAGGGCTTTAGCCTAAAATCTCGATTGGTACAATTTACCGCAACTTAAACCAATTATGTCACCAATCAAACGTCGTCAGTTTTTGCAATTCGCTGGCTCCACCCTCGCCACTCTGGGCTTGAGCCAACTCGACTTCCACCGTCAAGCTCACCAGTATACCCGTGTTCTCGCTCAACAGACACCCCGTAAACTAGCACTCCTTGTCGGTATCAACAAATATCCCCCCGGAATTTCCTCCCTGCGTGGCTGTCTTACCGATGTCGAGATGCAATACGAACTCCTGGTGCATCGCTTTGGCTTTAACCCCAAGGACATTCTCCTATTAACCGACGATACCCCAAATAAACCCACACGCCAGAACCTCCTCGATGCCTTTGAGACGCACTTAATCGAGCAAGCGCAACCGGGTGATATTGTTGTCTTCCACTATTCCGGACATGGTTCCCTTGTGCTTGACCCCGATGCAATTCCCATTCATCCCGATATCCAGGGTTACAACGGCACCATGGTTGTCTATGATTCTCGGCAAAATACTCAAAATGTCCACGTCAACGATATCATGGGCAAGACTTTATTTCTATTGATGTCTGCCCTAAACACAGAAAAAGTCACCGTCGTCCTCGATAGCTGTCACTCTGGCGGTGGTACCAGGGGAAACCTCGTCTATCGCGCCCTCGACTCTCGGTTATCGGGAAACAATGCTCAACCCAGCGCCGCCGAGTTAGCCTATCAAGAACGGTGGATGACCAAACTGGGATTGTCACCCAGTCAACTCAAAACCTTACGCACCCAGGGTATCGCCAAGGGAATGGCACTAGGTTCAGCCCAGGCAAATCAACTGGCGGCGGATGCGCCCTTTGGCGACTTCTACGCCGGGGCGTTTACCTATCTCCTCACCCGCTACCTTTGGCAGCAGCCCTTCAATAAACCCCTGGCTACTGTCTTTGCGAATCTAGCTCGGAGTACGCGGGATGTGGCTCAAGCCTCGCACCTAGAACAAGACCCCATCTTTCAGGTTAAACCAGGTAGCGACTATGCCCAAAAACCCCTCTACTTCCTTGACCCGGATACCCCCGCCGCCGAAGCCGTGGTGCGTCGTATCGAGGGAGATCAAGTTACTTTCTGGT
This sequence comes from Coleofasciculus sp. E2-BRE-01, assembly GCF_040221695.1. Classification (NCBI taxonomy): domain Bacteria; kingdom Bacillati; phylum Cyanobacteriota; class Cyanophyceae; order Coleofasciculales; family Coleofasciculaceae; genus Coleofasciculus; species Coleofasciculus sp. E2-BRE-01. The sequence continues at coordinate 10,867 of NZ_JAVKEA010000220.1, forward strand.
TAGGGGGGATTTCCTCTCAGAGTTTACAAGCCTTTGAAGAAGGGGCAGAATTTAACCTGATTGATACCAAAGGACAGGTTGTCGGGGAAGTTGTGCAAACCCATCGCCTTGGCTTAGTCGGATATGGTAGATTAAAATCCAGCCAACGGCAGACGATTCCCCCAGGAACGCTGATGCGAGAACGGATTCGCGGCGTACCCACTAACTTAGCGTTAAAAATTGGTCTGCACGAGTCTTTAGGTAATCAGATGGAAGCGGCTAGAGCAGCTTTAGAAACGATTGAACGGGTAAACGTTGTCCCCGTGAATACTAGCACAGTCGCCGACTATCTCCTGGGACGAATGAGTCAGGAGTCGCTCCAGCAAGCCCGTCAGCGTGATATCGTTACCTCTGCATCCATCGGCAGTATTGGGCTATTTTCCGCCGGACTCACGCCAGTTCCCGATTCCTTTGGACAACCGGAGGAATCGATAATCCAAGCGGTACAACGCCTACGCCCCCGTCTAACCATGTTATTGGCGGGTCGGATACTCCATTCTATCCTTAATAGCGATACCTCTCAATTGAATATTACCGTTGACATTAATCCCTTGGGGAGGCGAGGTGCTTCTGTGAGTACGGGACGCCCCTCAGAGGCGGAAGCCGGACTTGTTACCCAAACCCTGGAAACAGAGATAACCCAACTCCAGATAGGGACTGAGGTGGAGTTAGTGATTCACAACCACGAAAACCGCAGCCTTTATATCGGGGTGCTAGTCATTTTCGCCAATGGTGATATCTATGTCTTGCATCCGATAACCTGGGGGGCGCCGGAAGAAGCAGCAAAACTAGGCGGTGGCGAGTCGATGGTGATTCCCCAGAAAATCGGTGATCCGACCAAGGATTTTCGCTTAGTGGTGCAGGAACCCCCAGGTTTCTTTGAACTTTTGGTTCTCACCAGTACAGAACCCTTACGGGATGCGTTGAAAGGGTTACAGGACATTGCCAGACGTCGCGGTGCATCGGGGACTCCACTGGGTTTGACGGAAGACATCACAGAAGGTGCGGATAGTGAGAGTCCCGTGGCAGTTATCGACAGTTTGCTGGGTGATTTAGACCGAATGTCTCGCGGTAGAATAGCGTCAGTACGAGTTCGTCGTCGGCACAGTATTGATACCACTAAACTGGCGGCTCTCTCAACTATCCTGAAAGTCGTCGAATAACGTTTTAGCTCGATCATGTTGTAGGTTAGACCCCTGGAACCTAGGCGGATAATTCTTTCCGAGTAACCCAACCTAGGCGGGTTAACTTGAACATTTTGTGCTTTCCCTGACATGCACTCGGTTGAGCCGAGGGCGACCCGACCCCATTGAGTGGACTGGAATTTTTTCTTGATGCAAGCGGGTCGCCCCTACAAGGGTTCCACTGGTCTTTCTTGCCGTGGTGTGATCTCAATTGAAAAATAGATATGATACAATCCCGGCGGTGATGAATGGCGAGGGGGGTTGGGTAATTGAGGTTCATCCTAAATCCCAGCCAGAACGGGTTAAGGTTGCATTTGAAGGCGGCGCGGTTGTTGATTATGTTCCCGGCATTTTTGAGCAGATTATGCATTCGTTTTGCCTAACTTGCCATAAAGCTCAAGGTAGTGAATTCCAGTATGTAATTATGCCTCTGTCGCCTTCAAACCACCGGATGCTTTCTCGGCAACTTCTCTACACCACAATGACTCGTGCCAGCTATGGTGGATTTATCGCCGTTGGTAGACCAGAAACGTTAAGGTATGCTGTTAGTATCGATAGACCAATGCGCCGATATACTCAGTTGCCTTTACTCCTATCTGAGTCTGATCAAAGCTTAATGGATGCATTGAATCAGGTGAGAACTACCCAGTCTCCAGCATCGCCAAATCAACGATTTGTTAGCGTGGCGATGCGACTCCGTGAACTCAATATTGATGCTACTAAAGGGCAAAAGACTTCGATTGGATCATTGGCGCTCCAGCTTTATCAATCCCACTATAATCGACGCCCCTCCAAGCGTCTAGAAAGGATAGAATCTGGACAACAGTTTAAAACCTATCATTATGAAAATGAAGCGATTGAACTGCTGGATTTGGCAATTAGGACTATTATGGAAGGCGATCGTCATTAACTGTAGTTGCACCATTGAGTTGTTGACATGGGTAGCGAGCAAGATGCAAAGCCTGCGGCATGGCTTCGCTTAACGCATTACAACGATTTTGCAGTTGTTGATATTAAGGTTTTAAATGGAAAGACCCAGTTTTAGACCAAGGACAACGTGAACAACGAGCAGGATCATAATTGTACTACCCAAATAAGCATGAGCAGTACGAAACGATTCCTTCTTGTCACCCCCAAAACCAAACGTCATCAGCGCGTTAATTCCTAACAAAATGACGGCAGAAGAACCTGTCCAAAAATGCGGACTTTCAAAAATAGGTTTATGCTGCATCACCAGGGAAAGAACGCCTCCGGTATACCCCAGCGCAATAAACAGGTACATCAACGGTGCAAGCTGACGGTGAGACGCACGACTTTTCACCGCCACTTCCCCATCCTTCGTCAGGCGACTACGCCATCCCACATAAGCGACAAAACTACCGAGAACAAATATCACGATTCCCATCATGACAGGATGTCCCCAGTGAACAATCGGTTCAGGAACGCCTAACGTGCGAAACCACGCCGCGATCGGTTCTAGGACTTGACTCAGTTGTTCTCCCATCGGTTTAAATTCATCTTTCTTTACATCTATCTATTTTGACACGTTTTGCACTTTCAGCAAGTTCAATGATTGGCATAAAAACTGGGACAAAGGACAAATGACATAAGACAAATCACTAATCAGATAATCAGCCAAACCGCCAATCCCCAGAAGGGAACATATCGCAGCCAGCGCCCCCTTTTATCAGAGGGAATGACGGCGGTTAACAGTACACCCTGGAAAATGGAAAACAGCACCAAATCAACACAAAATGCGATAGTCACCCGGTTACTCATCAACAGTTCTCTAAAATAGTGCGCCCTCTGTGCTAAATCTCCAAACTCCGGTCTTCCCACAAAACCCCATACAATAGCTAGAGTACCCACAATTAGCCCTATCCATCCGAAAATACGAGCTAGCCAGTCTTTGTCAGGTTCATCCTTTTCTTGAGGAGGGGGAACGGTATAACGCAGCGCCATATAAGGTGTAAGAATAACATTTGTCAGGAACATTGCCACACTCCACATCAAAACTTTTGGGAGATGGCGTCCCCTTTTGTCAAGTAACAGTAAGGGGAGGAACATAAATATCCAGGCTTCGGCAAAGTTGAACAGTGCTTCTAGGGTAGGGTGAACCGTCGGTGACTCCATGACATGAATACCCACCGCATTGAGAATCGGTAAGATCAAGAAAAAATTGAGCGACTCATCCAGAATTTCCTGTAAGGTTTCGGGTTGAATTGCCCAAATTGGTTCTCCAGGAAGCAGTTGATTAGGTGGAGAAAGCAAGAGGACATAAGTATAGACTATCGCCACCAGTGCCAACGCGATCGCAACCCATGGCTGAGGTTGTTCTGATTTAGCCGTAGCACGGGTTTCTGGCTGGCGTTTAAGTAGCCGTCGTACCAAAGGAGTAACTAATCGGATAATCCAGAATGCAACTTTACCGGGTTTAATTGGCGGTTCAACCACATCACGGGCGAAAATTAACTTACCCGTGGTTTCAGACAGACGATAAAAGCTGACCCCTCGTCCATTGGGAAAGGGAATACCATCCAGTTCAACATGCCAAAGGACACCTGTGGAAGATGAATCTCCTGTCGTAATATCATCAATAACAAAGAGTAGGTCATCGGGTACACCTTGATAGGATTCTTCAAAAAGCTGCTGAACGGCGGCTTTCCCGCGAAAGGGTTGGGGAAAGTTAAGATCCTCATAGACGCACTCATCATCGATGCAGTCTATAGCGGCTGAAATATCCCTGCGGTTGATTGCCTGATACAGGGATTTAATCATCAAATGAGCAGGTTTTGTCATGTTGGTAGTTTGTGACTCTCATTAAGAATGTATCGTGAATGAGAGTGCAGGTGATAAAACGAGAGTATTCAAAAAGCGTATACCATTAATTTGTGCTAGAGATTAAGTGCCTAGATATCAATTTTGTCCGCTGTACTCATTTAATTTATACTATATTTACCCATAAAGTAGTGACCTAATTGGGGGATAATATAGATAGAGTAGATAGAAGAGATTGTGATTTATTTTTAAACTAAAACTTTGATGTTAAACCAAATGCTAAATATCTTTTTTATGGGAAATGATAGTATTGTCGTCCGAAGTAATGCGGAATGTCCAATTTGCTTCTTTGATATATGAAGTAATGTAGGACATTAGGGCATAAGCAAAAATAGCGATACCTAGCATCTCTAGACATTCTTCAGAAGTTGATTGAATGAGATAAAAGTAAAATTCAAAATCATGATTCGTCGTTGGATCTACTATATATCCAGCAAATAATTCTAGAAATAAAGTACCCGTGACATAGTGACATAGAGACTTCCTGCAATCAGAAACAGTCGCTTAAACCTTGGAGGAAGATTTTTGATAAAGCCTAAATAACATACTATAAAAACTAAAACAAAAGCTGCACCAGGAATCACCCAAGCGAAATACAAAAAACCACTCGTGTTAATATTGAGTATATTTTTGATAAAATACTGAAGGGTTTCATGGAAACTCAATGTTTCATCTATAGACATTAACAGAAAAATAATTGATAAACCTTTCCAATGCTTAGAATAACGTGTATTTTTGTTAAATTTATAAATATTATAAAGCATTATCGAACAAAAAAGCAAAAGAAACCCAGAAAATAAAGTAGGTATATTTTGTTCTTTGTCAGTATTGAAAAGCCGTATAAATATTTCTGGAATATCCTCGAATAAACCATCAATCACACGAACTAAAACATTGGCTAATGTAAGCCCTACAATAAAGTAAAGTAAAAATTTAAAAGTTTTAATTGGCTGAAAAGTTACTGTTATTGGTGTTGAAGTATGGATATTTTTCATAGTAATTATTCACTGTTTGGCATTCGAGCCTCCATGCAGGTTCAAAGGCAAGCCAGTAGATTTTCCACCTTATTGTCAGGTGTTTTTACCTAAAAGCAACCTTTTCTTAATTCTTTCTTAACTTTAATGAATGCTTATATTTTGTTTACAAAAATTTACAATGAAGTTGACAAAGCGACAGGACAAGCAATTGAGCTGATTCCCCATCTTGTCAGTAGGTTGGTAGAAATAAATCCAACTATATTAACTTTTGTAAACAATCCTCAAAACCTTACATCTTGCAGCAATCAAGGATAAGCTGCTTTTATTTAGGGGGCAAGAGTAATAAACATTGAAACGCTGATATCATCATTTGTTGCTCTTGCTTACCTCAGGGTAAATTAACTAAAAAGAATGTTTTCACTCTCATTGCCGCTATCACTTTCAATAACTTTTATTCAACGTTTGTTATTTAACGTCGTCCGGCAGAGGGAAAGCCTCTTTTTGTTGTTCCAAAAACGCTTCTACCGTTCGGTTAAACTCCTCTGGCGCGACTAAAAAGGGCCAATGATTACCAGGAACCTGGCAAACTTGTAAATTTTTCAAATAGGTTTTATAGGGTTTCAGTTGCCAGTCTTGGCGATTCACCCCTTTTTCCGGTTGCACAAACAGGGTGGGGATATGAATGGGAACCGTTAATCCGGCGATAAGCATCACATCCTCAAACGTACCATCACGGGCAGCAACGGTAAATTTACTCCCCCAAGAACCATCGGGTTTCTGCTCGATACTGGCTTGAAAAACTTGCTGCTGTAACGGCGTCCAATCTTGATATTGACTTAACTGACGTACTTTCTGTTCGGCGTCTTTATAACTCTCAAACGGACCCATCCCTTTAAGAAAGGGTAAAACCCGGTATAACAAAGGGAATGTAACCTTGAGCAGACTAGGCATTTTCCAGATAAAAATCGGATCAACCAAAACCATGCTGCGGAACCGTTCTGGATGCTGTTTTGCCCAAATCGGGGCTAATTTTCCTGTCCAGGAATGCCCGATAATATGGGCTGATGACCATCCCAAGTGATCCATGAGGGCTTCCAAGTCCGCGATCGCACTAGCAAAGGTATAATCATCGTCAGGCTTACTACTCTCCCCATGACCCCGCAGATCGGGAGCGATGATATGATAGCTCTCAGCCAGATACTCGGCTAAACTCGACCACACTAAAGCGTGATCCGCTAAACCATGGAGCAGTAACAAGGGTTCTGAACCTTGATTCCACTCTAGATAAGACAGTTGGATTTCGGGTAAGGATACAGTTTGCCGTGCTGGTGTCATTTTGCGTTCGGTGGTAGTAAACCCGAATGTAGAATAGCAAACAAGAACAAAAGATAACGCATTCTACTGAGCAGGGATTAGGTAGAATCAGAACAAATCAGATTGGTTTGAGTGAACTTACGGCTGATTTAGATTGAATGGAGGGAGACAATCGGTATGGCATTTACAGCGAGTGTTATTTCAACGAACGAATGGGGCGCTAGACCCCCAAAACAGTGGCCCGGACAAACGAGACCGCAATATATTATCATTCATCATACAGCGACTCCTAATCCCCCCAATGATGTTTCCAGAGGGACATTAACGGGAGCTAAAACCTTCGCCCGCAGCATTCAAACTGCCCACATGGATGGCTTTGGCTGGATTGATTCGGGTCACAATTTTTTGAACACAACGGGCGGATATTTGCTAGAAGGCAGACATGGAAGTCTGAATGCGGCTAAACAAGGACGCAGTGTGCGTTCATCCCATGCGGGGAGTAATAAAGGGAATGAGTCCCCAGGGATTGAAAATGAAGGCACGTTTATCACCTATCAAATGAATGCCAAACAGTGGGATAGTTTGGTTGAATTGTGCGCCTCGATTTGCTCAACGACTAAGATTAACCCGGATAATATTCTCGGACATCGCGACTTTTCTCCCACTCAATGTCCTGGGGATTGGTTATATAGTCAATTACCTCGCTTACGCCAGGAAGTCCGTCAGCGACTCGGGGCATCTTTTATCGAAGTTTTGCGGGAAGGAGACACCGGATTACGAGTGAAAGAACTCCAACAAATTCTCAGCGCTCAAGGGTTTAATCCGGGTCCAATTGATGGTATTTTTGGCGCGGGTACTGAAGATGCGGTGGTTTTGTTCCAAAAGTTTTATGGGTTAGAACCTGATGGTTTGGTTGGACCGAATACGTGGAAGGTGTTAGAACGGGTGTCTCAACCGACACAGCCACCTCCCATCGACACTGGGACTCCGACAGCGCCGGATACAACACTGGGGGGAAGTACACCGTTGAAGCCACCAACTCCTTTCACCCAGGTTCAACTCCTCGATACCTATAAGTATTACCGGGAACTCCCCCATCAAACCCAAGCCATTCAGTGGTTACAAGCCCAACTATCTGAGGCGACGTTGGTGGAGTTTTCCCAAAAATGGCGCAATCAACCGTTAGAACCGTTTTTACCACTCCAGGAAGGTTCCGTGGGTTCTCAAGTGAAGCAAGTCCAAGAGGTTTTGCAGCAAGAAGGCTTTGATCCGGGTCCTGCTGATGGGATCTATGGTGCCAAGACAAAAGCGGCTGTTATTGCGTTTCAGCGCTCAAAGGGGATGACTGCAGATGGGATGGTGGGGGCGGTGACGTGGTCTGTTCTGAATTTAGTATAAAACCGCTGGAAGTTTAACCTTTGGTTGTACTAAATGTTGCCTACATGTCTTACTTTGATTGAATGTAGGAGGATGTCACCTTAAGTGTAAGTTGGGCAAAACCTTCAGAACTCCTGAAGAAGTGCCGTGAGATTGCATCGGGCATAGCCCACAACTTGAGGAGAGCGATCCTGTAGCCGGAAGAGAATTTGCAGCAGGGTTTGAGATAGAGACGTGCCATACGTTGCCCACAATTGTTCCCGGAGTTTAAATATAAGACGATCGCCTGCAATATCATCAGTACCGGGGCGCATTAGCCAGTGGGTTCTCAAGATGTGGAGGTGGCTGATATCATCGCTTTGGATAACCTGAGTAATTTCCCTGACGGCTTGTTCTATTAGTCGATCCGTTGCGACTTTCATGACCATAGGTTGTAGGGTAAACGAGGGTGTATCAGCACTGAATCGTTTTTCTAGGAGCGATCGCGTCTCCAAAGTGGCAATCCCCGTTAAAATGACACTCGGATCAGAAGCATAGAGCAAATGGCTTTGTAATCGGCATAATGCGATCGGTTCCTGCCAAATCGCCAGCCAGTAGGCAATGGATCGCTCAGATTCAGACAATCTATCGAATTGCTGGGTGAGTAACGCTTCCAGGCGATCGCCGATGACGATGGTATTCTGGAGGCGAAATGCGTTTACATTCCCGGCAAAAATCGACTGAATCAGCGGTATTATGGTTTTCAATGCCAATGGATTACCCCGGTACAGTTGACACAGAGCCGATAATCCCTGTTCTTGACCCGTGAATCCGCCAGTTTGCAGTAATGCCATTGCATCAGCCTGTTCTAAGCCTTGCAACCTTAAACAGCGAACCCCTTTCGAGTTAGCCGCGATCGCATCAAATCCGGGGAGTTGTTCGCGACTGGTGATTAGAATACAACTCTGATGGCGTTTACGGCTTAAGGTTTGCCACAATTTACTGTAGTCCTCAATATTGTCTTTCTGGTGCAACACCGAATCAAACCCATCAAGTACCAGTAGACAGCGACGCTGTTGGAGATGATGCCTCAGTTGCCTTATTCCTGACTGAATATCTTGAATAACCGTTGGTTCAAAGGTATTCAGGATACTGTCAAGTAGCGTTAGCAGGGAGGGTTGGTAAGTTAGCGATCGCCATAAGAGACAATCAAAGTCCGACTGGATGCGATCGCATAAAGCAACAGTTAAGGCTGTTTTACCAATCCCACCCATGCCCACGATTGCCACCAGTTTACAATTATCTTTAGTAATCCACTCCTCTAACTGATTTAACGGTTGAATTCGTCCATAGAAATGATCCAGATCCGGCGCTTCATCCCAATCAATCAGGGGAGACTTGAGTTCGGGTACATTAGAGTTTAGGCGTTCTGGGAATTGTGCGATCGCTTGCCAATCGCTGATACCCACGGCTTGACAGATAGAAATAAAGGCATCCTTTTGAATCCGTTCCCCGCGCCAAAAGCGGCGTAGAGTCGCTCTAGAGGTATGTGCATCTTCCCACCAACAGGCGGTGCTAGTTTTCGTCCAGCCCCGACGTTTCCTGGCTCGGTCTACAATGGTTAATCCTTCTGTGGATGCGGAGAGCGAGTTAGTCATAGTAGCATGATCGATGAGGATAGTATCTGCCAAGAACTCAAGTTCTTGGCTTATAGCTAAAGTCCATTAAAATGGACTCAAATTCCTATACTCTAAAGCGTCGATCCAGTTATAGCAGTGGTAGGGAAGGAATAATAAGTCCAGAAGTTACGCTTGGCATCTAAATAACCATTCGTAGGGGCACGATACTATCGTGCCCTATTATAGGTAACTTACCCACCGATAACGGCTCAACAAAACCCGCCCTTAATCTTTAGGGGCTTGATACAATAGCAGATAAAAACCGTGTGAATGTCTGCGTGCAAAGGGAACTTAATGGTACAAACACCGACTTAAATCCTAACATTAGAAGAGTTTCTCGAACAGCCAGAAACCGAACCTGCGAGCGAGTACATCGACGGGCAAATTATCCAAAAACCAATGCTTCAAGGATAACATAGCGCCATTCAAACTGAGTTAGCCCCCGCCATTAACACCGCCCTCAGATCAAAGCGAATTGCGCGGGCGTTTTCTGAACTTCGGTGTACATTTGGCGGACGCTCAATTGTGCCTGATATTGCTGTATTTACTTGGGATAGGATTCCCCGACAGGAGAATGGTAGGGTAGCAAATGTGTTTGCGATCGCGCCTGACTGGACGATTGAAATTCTCTCGCCTGACCAAAGCCAGACAAAAGTTACTAAGAATATTCTGCACTGTTTGAAGTACGATAACAAGATGGGATGGCTCATTGATCCAGAGAAGTAATCAGTCTTTGTTTATCGTTCAGATCGACCAACGGATGTTTTTGATCAACCAGAAGCACATTTACCCGTTCCAGAATTTGCTAAAGACTTTAATCTGACTGTGGTAGAGTTGTTTAATTGGCTTCTAGAGTGATGTGAGCAATAAGAGAAACTATCGCTTACCAGTCTTAGAGAAATTCCGGAAACAGAAATGAATTAATTTGCTCGTACTCTTTCTCCAGCCGTGCTTTCGCCAGTTGATAGTAATCAGGATGAATTTCTGCACTGTAGCACCGCCGATCCTTTCGTAACGACACTACGGCAGCTGAACACATTCCGCCAAACGGTTCCCACACCACATCGCCAGAATCGCTAGTCGCCAGAATAATTAGTTCAATTAGACGTAAAGGTTTCTGGTTTCCATGAAGACATTTTGACTGCCGATTTTTCAGGCGTTCCTTACCTCGAACTGCAGGTTCTGACCAAACATTAGTAATCCCGTGAATATGATGCCATTTCGCTCGCATTTTTGACCATTTTTCCGCTGTCACTGGTGATTGACCCTCAATTGAAAAGTAAGGAATTTGGGTCGGTTTACCATAGCGATTAGCATAAGTGACAATCCGTTCCATCATATCAGGTGGAGGAAAATACCATAAATGATCTTTGGTAAAATATTTACGAGTCGCCGCGTTTTTGACTCCACACGCTTCGTTCGTTTTACTCAAAGGAAGTCCAGTCCGAAGCCACTCATGACGTAGCCACTGCTGCATCGGTAATTGATAACCATCACCTGTCTGAAGTTGCACCTCTCGAACATAATGCACGCAAACTTCAGTCACAATAGGAAAACGCCTTATTGTTTTACTATTCACATTACCTGCAATATGGGCAACACCTTTATCCCAAACATTCACCGAACGGTATTGCCAACCCTCCTTGATCAAAATGGGATGAACAGTAGCCCAGCCAATTTCACTACACCAAAACCACAATGTTGTCTCTGGTAAAGAATAGCGTGACCAAGCTTTAATGTGAGGTGCATACCAATCGGCTAAATCCGTTGGTGTTGGTGGATCACCGGGGAAAAGTCCTAATCCATAAGCACCATCTGAGATGATAACTGTTGGCGCTTGCCAAGCCCAATAACGGGTTAACACATCAGCCTGTTCAAGTTGTACCGAATCGATAACGGTGGTAGAGGTTGGGGAAGTGAGTTCTGATGGCTTATTGCACCGATGATTAAGCTGTCCTGAGTTGTCTGTACCATACCCTATATCAGTCACAATTCGTTGTCCTTTGCTCAAGTTTCACCATAACACCCCTGTTAATAGTCGATTTTGAACTATCCTAAAATCGACTATATCATTAAGTGGGGAGGTCAACTTAGATGGAAAAGTCGATTTGTACAAAAGAATACGCCTTATTTCTGAGTCACCTCCGCTCAGCTAGGAAAGCCGCAGGATTGACACAAGTCGAAATTGCCCAATGCCTCCAGCAAACTCAGTCATTTGTAAGTAAATGTGAACGGGGTGAAAGACGTATAGATATTTTGGAACTCCGTGCATTTTGTCAAGCTATTGGAATTTCTTTGAGTGACTTTATTCAAAATCTTGAAATCAGGTTACAGGAAATAGAGCGGTAATGCGTTATCAGGAAGCTCTGGAAATTGCTACAGCTAATTTACTCAGCTTGAGAGGGCATACCATAGATGTTCTTACCGTCTCAAGACCTAGGGATATTCAGGGAGCTATAGAGCTATCCAAAATTGTTAGTAAACTATCACCGATCATTGGCAATCTCTTAGAATATTGGGGACATCAGGCACAGCAATATCGTCCTGATCCAGATTATCAAAAACGTATCCGTCAACTGACTGGCAGTTTTCCCTACCGTCTTGATACCAATTTTGCTAAGGTTGATAGAATTAGTTTGCCGAGTTTGGAAACTTTTAAAACTAATATTTTAAACTCAATACATACTGGACGTTCAATCCAGTCATGGATCAAGGCAATAAAGTCGCGCGATTCCAGCGTTTTGCAACAATTAATTGATCCATCAATCTAAATATCTGTCGATTTAGTAACGTGGATTTTATTATCATGCCCACCATGGTACTGCGATCGCATTTGATAAAAATCAAGATGTTGAAACAAGTTCAGCAATCATCTCTTCAGACATAGATTGCTTGAAATCTAACCCTTACAAAGGACGAATATTTTAGTTCCGCTATGACTGATTCAAACGAAGGGAAATCTCAATTAAGACTATTCAGAGAAGCTGCGGGACTTACCCGAGCTGAACTTGGAAACCGTATGGGAGTTTCTGAGCGCCAGATTTACGACTGGGAAAATGGGGTCAAACTGCCAAGAGTGGATCGGGCAGTTGCTTTGGCTCGCGAGCTAGGAGTTTCAATTCAGACTGTCTGTAGTGCTTTAGGTATAGATGTCACTGGTGTTCCTGACGGTAATGGTGATTAAAACATCTGATAGTTTGTGTGAACATGACAGAAGAACAACGGCAAGAGCAAGAGTCTCCCCTGAAGCAGCGTAGAGATGAGTTTGGTCTAACTCAAAGGGATGTTGCTATGGCTGTCGATGTGTCTGTGCAGACAGTTAGCAACTGGGAGACAGGACGGTATAAGAAAGCTAAGTTAACTCTGCCGCAGGTAAAAGCACTCTGTCGAGTATTGTGCTGGAGTATCGATGACTTACCCGATGATTTGGCATCACCGCGATCGCAATCTGAGGGCGATTAGGGAAGGGATGAAAGCTCCTCTCCTGTCATCCATCGGGTTTATTTCCAATGGGCTGGTCTTACAACATCTTCCGGTAGAATGGTTCTGCTATCTCCGTATGCTGACGAAATTTCCTGTGAATCGAGGTTTTTGGCATTCGTAAGGTCTGCTCCTTGAAGTTTTGTTCCTTGTAGGTTGGATTCAGCAAAGTTTACCTCCTGAAGTTTAGCTCCCATAAAATTTGCCCCTTGTAGGTTTGCTCTATTGAGATCTGCTTGAGAAAGGTCTGCTTCTTCGAGATTAGCTATGGTAAGGGATGCACCCTGTAGCTTCGTTCCCCAGAGCTTTGCCTTCTGCATAGTGGCGTTTGAGAGAATTGCTCCTTGCAGATTAGCTTCCATGAAGTTTGCCTCTTGAAAGTAAGCTTTCCAGAGGTGCGCCCCTTGCAGGTTGGTGTTATAAAAACTTGCCTTTTTTAAATTGGCTTTTTTCAAAATTGCCCCTTGCAGATTGGCGTGCTCAAAGTTTACACCTTGCAGTTGGGCTTCTCTGAGGTTTGCACCTGCAATATTTACCTTGTTTAAATCGAGTCTCTGGTTTTCCGGGTCTTTCTCTATGTCACGCCGTCCGATGACAGTAAGCGCTTCTTGAATATCATCAGGAATACCTGCCTCTCGTCTCGGAGGAGCATTCCTAATAAAAGCTGCTAAATATTCCATAACTGTCCAGTGGTCTTCTGGTCGGGAAAACTTAGCAAGTTTTCCTAGAGAAGAAATTGCACCTATACGGACATGAATATGTTTACTCTCCAGTTGGTCAATTGCTTTAGAAAAGTCATCTAAAAACGAATTGGCTGCAATTAGGTAAGACGCATCTGGAGTATTTTTTTCTTGGTCTGGTAAAGAATGATTGGGTTGAGATTGATCCAGTACTACCTGCTCAGGGCTTGGCTCACTTGCTGATGTACCAACTATTTCCTCTGATTCTTGGTTAGGTTTAGCGATCGCCTTCTCTGATAACCATTCAGGTTTGTACTTCTTGAAAAGAGTTTTTAACTCACGTCGCTGGAAGTTAGGATCATCGGTGAACTGTCTGGCAATACCAAATCTTTCATAAAGATTTGAGACTTGCTTACGGATAGTTCCTTCAGATTTACCTCTAGACTGAGCAATCTCAGCATTGGTATCACTAGCCAATACTAGACGCAACACCTTTTTTGTAACAGGTGCGCTGTCCAATTTTTTTAGAGCTTCGTCGAACTGATTACGATTCATAGTAGTAAAGATATAGCAGCTATTATAACGCCCGCTTCATCCGTGTGTAGATATTCGCTAATGGATACCCATTGCCGTGCGTATCTGCGTAATGAGCATAATCCAAATAGAAAATTTACACGGATGAATTCATGGAAATGCTTGATGAGCTAAAAATAATCCTGGAACTGATTGTGATTTTTACAACACTTTCACAGTCTCCATTACTCCTAGCAACGGCTATCGCAGCAGTGACTATGTACTTGTTGATGAAAGATCAAAATGATCAAGCCGACGATTAGTCTGCTCAAACTCCCACTGCAAGTAGCAAAAGTCCTCTTGCATAGAACTCGGTAAAATTTCCAGTCCACTTCAGTGGACTTAAGCTATTAGCCCGGAGTTTAAACTCCGGGCAGAATTTTATCAAGCCACTGGAGGATGCTCACCCTGCCTATCCAACCAACTCACCAACTCCTCCACTCCAGAAAAATCCAACAATGCCTCTGCCAATGCCTCCACTTGCTCCAGCGATAGCGCTTCAACCTTTGCTTGGAGTTCTGGACTCATTACCCCAACTCGACGATTGAGCTGACGGAGAACCAGCACTACTCCCTCTCGCTGCCTTCCTTCCTCCAGCGCTTCCTGATAGACTCGTGTCTGCTTCAACTCACTCAATCCAAACATTGCTGCAATCTCCTGCTGACTCAATTGCGGAAATTTATAAACCACAATAGTTTCAATTAACTCTATTATGGCTTCTTGCGACAAGCTCACTGGCTCTGTTTGCTGTACCCGTGCCAGCAACTGCTTCGCTTGTGCTACTGCCTGTTCTTCAGGTTCAACAATGAGCCGCACCAATCCAACCTCTACCGATAACTCCTGTATGTCCCCCAATTCATCAAGATAGATGCGTTGTACCTGAGGGCTATTGAGTAGAACCCGATAAGGTTGGGTGTCAGTCGGCTCTTGACTTCGCGTTGGATAAAGGGCAACGGCTCGCCAATCGACAATCTGAGGATTTTGGTTCAAAAACAGAAATACTTCTGCAAATAAGCGTCGGTAGAGTTGCTCGTCTTTTTGAAATTGAACTTCGACAAAGTAAGTCGATTTTACATCAAGGCGATTGAAATCGCTGCTACACAAACAAAGTCCGCCTGCGCGGACTAGATTATAAAGGGGGTGGCTAACCCGGATTTGGTATCAGCCCCATCGGGTAGAGATACGATACCACAACCTCTACTGAGTCAATTACTGAGTCAAAGGGTGAGTCAAAGACTGAACACTTTCCCCTCCAATCCCCTCTTATGCTGAGGATAGACAGACAAAAGTGTTAAACCGCCTTGAATTGAAACCCAAGGCACCCAAGCTCAAGTCAGAATCGAGTTTACTAGATAAGAATTGTAGTCCATTTTAATGGACTTAAGCTTTTAGCCAAGAACTTGAATTCTTGGCGGGTGTCGGGGCTTACTGAAAAAAGGAGAACCATCATGCTAAATCCATCCACCCATCTTTTGATTATTGAAGACGACCAGGGACGCCAAGAATATACCTTGGAAGAATCGGTCTACTCCCTAGGTAGAGATCCACAATGCGATATCCGCATCTACTCAATGTTTATATCTCGCCATCATGCAACATTAATTCGACAAATTAGAGACGATGGCAGTTGTGTTTACAAAGTTGTTGATGGTAATGCCCAAGGTAAGCAAAGTGCTAATGGACTATTAGTTAATGGCAAAAAATGTCAAGTTCATGATCTTGAAGATGAAGATGAGGTTGTTTTTGGTCCCAATGTTAGTGCGAAATACTACCTACTTAATAAATCAGGTCAATGGAAAACGAAATATAAGACCAAAAAGGCTAAATCGACCGTTCCATCCCCATCACCAAACTTAGGTGGTTTATACGTTCAATCTGAAAAAGGAAACGCGCTAGTCTTTCCTCTGAAGCATACTGATGTACAAGCCAAGGTGACGGGAAATATCTCGCGGGTGGAGGTAACACAAACCTTTGAGAATCCTTTTTCCACTCCCCTAGAAGCTACCTACATCTTCCCCTTACCCGATGAAGCCGCTGTTGATGATATGGAGATTCGCATCGGCGATCGCATAATTAAAGGTAACATCAAAAAACGCCAAGAAGCGGTAGCCATTTACGAACAAGCCAAGAAGCAAGGACGCACTGCCGGATTGCTAGAACAGGAACGGGCTAACATTTTTACTCAATCCCTGGCTAATATCCAACCCGGTGAGCAAATTGATGTGATGATTCGCTACACCGATAGCCTAAAATTTACAGGTGGAAATTACGAGTTTGTCTTTCCCATGGTTGTGGGATCTCGTTATATTCCTGGAACCACGATTGATGAGAATACCACAGGTGGGGGTTCAGCACCTGCACCGATGACATTGAATAAAGACACCGATTTAGTGCCAGATGCGTCTCGCTTAAATGCGCCGATTATACCCCCTGGAACTCGTTCTGGACATGATATTAATGTGACTGTAGATATTGAGGCGGGGGTTGAGATTAAAGAGGTACATTCTCCATCACACCAGATTCAACTTGAACGCCAAGAACAGCGGATGCGAGTCACGCTATCTCAACGAGACACAATTCCCAATAAAGACCTAATTTTACGCTATCAGGTAGCAGGCGATCGCACGCAAACAACAGTCTTCTCTCAAACCGACGATCACGGCGGACATTTTGCGGTTTATTTGATTCCAGCGATTGAGTATAACCCCAATCAATTCGTCCCCAAAGACGTGGTATTTCTGATTGATACATCGGGTTCTCAAAGGGGTGAACCTTTAACCAAATGTCAAGAATTAATGCGCCGCTTTATCCAGGGACTTAATCCCCACGATACGTTTACCATTATCGATTTCTCAGATACTACTCGCCAACTTTCACCCGTTCCCTTGGCAAATACGGTGCCAAATCGCAACAGCGCCATGAATTATATTAATCAGTTAAACGCCAGTGGCGGAACTCAACTGATGCGGGGAATTCAGGCGGTGCTAAACTTCCCAGAGGTTGATCCGGGACGATTGCGGAGTATTGTACTGTTAACTGACGGTTATATTGGCAACGAAAATCGAATTCTGGCAGAAGTCCAACGCCATTTAAAATTAGGGAATCGCCTACACAGTTTTGGTGCAGGAAGTTCGGTTAATCGTTTTCTCCTGAATCGAATTGCTGAAATTGGACGGGGAATTTCCCGGATTGTCCGCTATGATGAGCCGACTGAAGAACTCGCTGAACAGTTCTTTGGGCAAATTAATAATCCAGTGCTGACGAATATTCACCTGTACTGGCAAGGCGAGGGTGAACCTCCAATCATTTATCCGGCGACTCCACCCGATTTGTTTGCTGAACAACCATTAGTTCTATTTGGACGCCAAAAAGATGCTCGACCTGGACGGCTAGAAATAACAGGAACGATTGCCGGAGGACAGCAGTACCAGCAGACTTTTGAGCTTAACTTTGAAGATACGGGAAATCCTGCGATTGCCCAACTGTGGGGTCGTAACCGGATTAAAGACTTGATGAATCAAATGGTCAAGGGAGAGACGAAAGTTGGCGTAGAGACTGTTACCGATACGGCTTTAACCTATCAACTCTTGTGCCAATATACCGCCTTTATTGCTGTCAGCGATGAAGTGCGCGTTAATCCCAATGATCGGTCTGTCTCCGTACAAGTCCCTGTGGAAATGCCAGAAGGGATTAGCTATCAGGGAATTTTTGGAGATGTAGAAGTAGAAGCGACCTATGAGTTTGAGGTGATTCCTTCAGAACCGCTGGATGAGTTTGATATCACCCTGATCAGTCCCAATATGATGGGGGAAGATGATGCTGAGTACACTCTTATTCCTGAGTCAGCACCAGCGCCATCGAAAACTCCAGACATTGAAGCTGATGTCACCAAAGCTGAGTCAAAAGATAATCGCCTACAAATTGTTAGCGCAACAGGACTAAATAAAAAAGCGATCGCTGATTTGACTCAACATCTACAATCGATCCCGTTATCCCCAAGTGTCAAGGGAAATCTCGTCTTCGAGTTCTACATTAGCCAAGGTCGTGTGCGACAGCTAATTCTTGACCAGGAAGCCTCGTCTGTAAACGATCAAGACGTAACAGAGGCGATTCGGCGATCGCTTCTAACTTGGCGTCCTCCTCACTGGGATGTCGATTACGTTCGCCTATTAGTGCGGATTCAACCCAGCGATCACTTCAAACTGGGTGTCCCCCTCAAGCAGTTGTTGATCAAGTTAGCATACTGGGGCGGATTCGGCTCGGCGATCGCTTCTAACTTGATACCTCCCTCAAGCGGTTGTTAATCAAGTTCGCCTAGTGATAAGGATTAAACCGCGAATCGCTCTTATTCATAGCTAAGTGAACTGTTGAGCATAGAATCGCGCATAACGTCCCTCTCGCTCTAATAATTCTGCATGGGTTCCCGATTCAATAATCTGTCCCTGTTCCATGACTAAAATACGGTCAGCGCGGCGCACAGTAGTTAAGCGATGCGCGATGATAAAGACGGTGCGTTCTTTCATAATCCGGTCTAATGCTTCTTGGACTAAGGCTTCCGATTCTGAATCTAAGGCAGAGGTGGCTTCATCTAAGATGAGAATACTGGGATTCAGAAGAACCGCCCGCGCGATCGCAAGTCGTTGTCGTTGTCCCCCAGATAGGTTGATTCCCCGTTCTCCCACCCAGGTGTGATACCCTTGGGAGAATTGGATAATAAATTGGTGGGCATTGGCGATTTTAGCGGCGTCTTGAACAGCGTCTAGGTCAAAGTCCTTTTGACCAAAGGCAATATTTTGAGCAATTGTGCCGGAAAATAGGGTAGTTTCCTGGGGAACAATGCCAATTTGTCGCCGCAGGCTTTTTAGGGTAACGTCTCGGATATTAATCCCATCAATCAGGATTTCTCCAGCTTGCGGATCATAGAAACGGGGGAGTAAATTAACTAAGGTGGTTTTACCCGCACCGGATGCCCCAACGAGTGCGATCGCATCTCCTGGCTGGGCAAGAAAACTTAAGTCTTTCAGCACCCAAGGCGTTTTACCTGTAGAGACGTGCCATGGCGCGTCTTGATCCTTGGCGATTGATGATAACGTTTCTTCAAAACCCGCCCTTTCTAAGTTCTCTTGGGCTTGAGTGTAGGCAAAGCTGATCTGACGATATTCGACTTTACCCGTAACCGGGGGGAGAATCATCGCACCTTCTTTTTCGATCACCGTTGGCACAATCGCAAACAGTTCAAAGATGCGATCAACCGATGCCTCACCCTGCTTAAATTCGTTATAGTTACTGGTAACGATCGCGATTGGATCAATGAGCATGGCAACCGCCGCACCGTAGCTGACAAATTCACTCCCCGTTAAGTTACCTTGGGCAATTTGCCATCCCCCCAGCAAAAATACTAATAACAGACACATCGCCTCCAGAAACCCTACCACCGGAAACTGAATCGCCTTTAACCGTTCCGCCGCATACTTAGCTTTCCGATTGTGTTCAGCCTCTTGACTAAATCGCTCTAATGTGTAATCCTCAGCCGCAAACGCTTGAACTAACCGAATCCCACTAAAGACTTCAATCAGCAACGCCGATAAATCCGACACTCGATTTTGACTGCGCCGGGAAAACTGGCGCATCCGTTCGCCAAACCAGCCAATTAATAGACCCATTAGCGGGGCAATGAGTACAATACCTAGGGTAAGCTGCCAGTTGAGGTAAACCACATAAGCGAAGACCGCAATCAACTGTAAGACGCTGGGGAGAAACTGGTGAAAGAACTTATTCACCACCTCGCCAATGCGGTCAATATCCTCAGTGAGTCGATAGGATAAGTCCCCGGTTCTAGTGGTTTCAAAGTAGTCCAAACTCAGGGTTTGCAGGTGGGCGTAGACATTTTTCCGCAAATCCAGCGTAATCGACAAAGCCGCCTTTGCCATTAGGGTATCTTGCCCATACTGTGCCAGCTTCTGACCCAAGAAAATTAAAGCAGCAATTCCAGCAACTTGTGCGATCGCGCCCACATTTCCTTGTCCCACATAAGCTGCAATCCGCCCCGCTAACCAAGCCAGGAGGGGCCACACGGCGACAAACCCCACAGTACAAGCTAAGGCTTGCCCAATGGTAACTCTTTGAGGGCGAAGATAAGGCAACAGTTGCCAGTAATGAGAACGGGTTTTCAATGTATAATCACCCAAATGCAATTTTCCTCTGTCTCACGCTATCAGCTTTCATCGTTTCTACCAAGACTTTCCTGTCACCGAAGAAGTTTCTAAGTAGGTGGACACAATAAAAGCTAACGGTGGATATCGTCATTCGTCCTTTGTCATACTCGCTTCCTTTGTAAGGGTTTGAGGACTATTTACAAAAGAAACGCGATAACATAAGAAGACAGAATCTTACAGATGGAGGAGTTGGATTATGTCAACAGAGACAACTCAAACGCAGAGTTCCCCAACACCTCCCGTGGTGGATTGGGAACCCCAAATGCCACCGACTGATTTAATTTTTGATGATGGAGAACCCTTGGAAAGTAACCGTCACCGCATTGCCATGAATCTGTTGATTCAGTTAACCCACCAAGCCTTGGCACAGCGCGAGGATTACTTTGTGGGTGGCAATATGTTCATTTATTATAGTCGCACCCAGGCACGAAATCGGGACTTCCGAGGATCTGATTTTTTTGTGGTATTGAATGTGGATGGAAACCGTTCTCGCCAAGGTTGGGTAGTCTGGGATGAAGAAGGGCGTTACCCGGATGTGATTATTGAACTGATGTCGGCTTCTACCGCTAATACTGATATTGGCGCAAAAAAGGATATTTACGAAGGAACCTTTAGAACACCCGATTATTTCGTGTTTGACCCGTTTAACCCCGACTCTTTACAGGGATGGCGGTTGGATGCAAATTTACGTTATCAACCGTTGGTTCCGAATGACTCAGGATGGTTATGGTGCGAAACCTTAGGGTTATGGTTAGGAATTTGGCAAGGAATAATAAGCCGAGAAACAGCACCGTGGTTACGATTTTATGACTCAGAGGGGAATTTAGTTTTATTACCTGAAGAAGCTGAACATCAACGGGCTGAAGCTGAACATCAACGGGCAGAAACTGAACGCCAACGCGCCGAAGCCGAACGCCAACGCGCCGAACGTTTAGCCGCACGATTGCGGGAGTTAGGAGAAGACCCAGATAATTAAGGAATATGGGAGAGAAAAGCATTGTTCCCATGCGGCTGGACATCCCCTTGTAAAATAGAGATTTATCCTCAATGTCGATAGCCAATTAAAATCATGACACAGCCATTACAGCATCGCATCATCTCTTGGAGTTTAAGTTTAATTATCGCTAGTATTAGCTGCGTCTTTGGATTACCTGCCAGTGTAAATGCTCAGTCTATCTCAAACACTCATCCAACTCAAATCGCTACAGTATCAGCCAGCGAAGCCTTTCGCAATGCATACAATCAGCGCTATACCTGGGATGAAAATTTTCCGGGTTATTCCGCAGAGGTTTCGATTACGCACGAAGGAGATATTGACCAAGGAATCGTTCGTGTTCAACCGGATTTAAGTGTGGACGTTATTAATGTTGAACCCGATAATTTACGTGAGTTAGTTGCCAATACGGTTAAGATGGAAATCATTCACCGCCGCCGATTACCCTTTAAACAGTTGCATGGAAACAATGACTTTGAGTTAAAGGGAAAAGACGAGTATGGCGCGTTAAAAATTAATGAGGTGGGTGATAATTCCTACTATAAGGTTAAAGGGGATGTCATTACTCAAGTGAATCGCAGCTTTGGAGATGTAGCTGTAACCGTTGACACCCTAGGTACGACTAAAACGCCAGAGGGATATTTAGTCAGTCACTTTAAAACCACGTTTCGCGATGCCAAAACCGATGAAGTTCTGGAAAAAGAAGATGTGCGAGATTTTCATGAAAAGGTAGGCAATTACTATTTGTTAACGAACCGGACGATTCGATATGCCCAAGAGGAAAATCCGGAGGAAAAAACGGTGGCAGATACGAGAATTCGCTTTAATGATATTCAGCCGTTGTAACTAGGGGCTGCTGAATAAGTGTTGTGGAGGGGTAGGGAGCAGGGGGAGCAGGGGGAGATGGGGGAGCAGGGGGAGATGGGGGAGCAGGGGGAGATGGGGGAGCAGGGGGAGATGGGGGAGATGGGGGAGATGGGGAAGTCAGGGTCTTCCGGAATTAGTGTGCTAAACTATCAATTTTAATGAACCAGGAATTTTGCCACACAAAGGCTGTAGCTTTTGATCGCCTCAAAATAAATTGAAATTCGGGTAAAAACGGTTAAAGCTATTACTGTCCAATACTTG